>LZRQ01000033.1 GCA_002159155.1 Firmicutes bacterium ZCTH02-B6 | reverse complement strand
GCACCCAGCTGGTGTACACGGCGTCGCCAGGCGCGGCTCTGACCGCCTCTGTCGCACAGGCGCTGCCTGGGTCTGCTGAAGAACCGATGCGCTGCGCCATCGGCTATTGGGTGCCCGGCGAGGGGACGGTCCCTGTGCGAATCCAGGTCGCTGGCCCATCGGGGAGCCCGGTGCGCACTGTCCTGTTGGACCACACCGGCGGCCAATGGCACACGTGGGTGTGGGACGGATTCGACGAAGAAGGCAGACCGTTGCCGCCCGCCGGCTACTACTACACCATCTTTGGGCCGGAGAGCCATCTACTTGCGGCTGGCGCGTGCCTGCCGGAGGAAGAAGCCGTGGGAGTATCACCCGCGGTGGTGGTCCGTGTGGTGAGGGACGGGTCTGATACGACGGTGGACGGGCGGCTGGCGTTGGCGGCGGCCACCGAGCCGCAGCAGGTGCGTGGTGGAGACTGGCTGCGTCTAGAGTGGACCGTACGCAATCCCGGCACGCAGCCCGTGGCCAGCGTGCGCCTGGAGCTGGACTTGCCCGGATGGCTGCGGCCGCAGGCAGGGGTCGAGCGGGTGCCTTTGGCGCTAACTCCCTCAGGCAGACCAGGATACGAGCGCTGGGCGTTGGAAGTGGGTGACCTGCCGGCGGGCGGGGCGCAGAGCGGCCACGTGTGGATGGCGGTGGCGCCGTTTGCTCCCCCGGGCGTCCATCGCCTTGGCGTGACCGCGCGCGATCCCGCGGGGCAGATCCTTGCGGAGCCCATAGAGGTAACCGTCACGGTCGTCCCTGGCCACTTCGCCGCCGGGCGGTTGGTGGTACAAGTGATGCCCGTGGAGGCGGCGAGCGGGGTCGTTTTCCGGATCGCCGGCGGCCCGCGCTTTTCGGTGGACGCGCAGGGGCTGATCACGTGGTCCGCGCCCCCGGGGTTGTATGTGCTGGTGCCGGAAGAAGACACCTTGCCCGCGGGGTGGACCGCACCGGCGGTGCCGGTGCGACTCGCACCCGGGAGCCTAACGTATTTAGCGATCCCGCTGCGGCCGTCGGCTGATGCCGCGACTGCGCCCCACGGTGCCTCGGCGGAGGAACGGGGCGCGCTGGCGGTCGAGGCGGAACCCAATGGCGTGCGGCTGGCGGCCGCCTGGGGGACCGGGGACAGCCGGCTCGAGCTCAACCTCGACCCGCTCCGCGCGCGGCTGGATCAGGGGACGGTGGAGAACGCGGTACTCCGGGTGATGTTAGCCGACGTCCTCTTGCCGCTTGGGTGGCCATGGTCGGAGGACATGGCCTTGTACATGTCCGGCCGCCGCAAGCTGGGGGAACGGAATCACGTGGAAGCAGCCGTCATGGCCGGTCCCGCAGCCTTTGTCGGAGCGGACACGGCGACTACCGGCGACCTCCACCGTGCCCCGGCGACGGAAAAAGCGATGCGCAGCTACACGGTCCCCGAGGAGGCTGCGCCCCTTTGGGGGTTGCACGTCTTGCGCCAGGAAGAGGCCCGCGCTCTCGGCGCCTTGTGGATCCTCGGGACTGACGGCGACCGGCGCGAGGAGATGCTGGGAATCCACGGCCAGGCACAACGCGGGCTTGTCCGCATAGCGGCGCAGGCGCTCTGGCGGTTGACTCTTCCCCCGTCCGTGGGAGGCGCGTGGGGCGTGAGCGCAGCTGCCCCGCTCTCCGGCTTGGGATACGTGGAGGCCGCCTACCGTTGGGCAGCCCCGCAATTTTACGTGCCTTGGCGCAAGCAGCAGGCCATCGGCGGCTGGTCCATGTCGTTGCGCCTGCAGCCGCAGCCGGGGACGGAGTGGCAGAGCTCTGTGCAGGTGTCAAACGCCCATGGCCCCCAACTGGACGTGGCCGGCAGGGTGGGCGCATGGGAAGTGCGCCAGCGGCTAGTGCACGATGGCGAGTGGCGCCCGGCGACCTCGCTCACGCTGCCGGTTGGGGACGCCTGGGTGACCGTCCGGGCCGACGGCCAAGGGCCGGCGCTCTGGTCGTTGGGTGGACAAGCTGGCGCATGGACGTGGCAGGTGTCTACCGGTGGCGCCGAGCCCTGGGAAGTGGGCCTCGCCTGGCAAGGGACCGGGCCGGGCCACACCCGGGTGCACGCCGGAGCGGCCTTGCGGGATGGCGCGGGAAATTTGACGCAGCGGGTCGACGCGCACCTGGCCCTGAGCGGATTCCTAGGGGTTGCCCAGTGGAGCGTGGAGCTTCACTGGCAGCCGTCGGACCACGACAGCAACGCAGGGGCAGCTCTCGGTTGGCGGATGAACCCTGCAGGCGGTCAGTGGCAAGAGGCGGAGATCCGCTGGCAGCGAGGGCGGGTTGGAGAAACGTGGGAGGCGCGCTTGGCTCACCGGCGCAGCTTGGGTCCGGGCAAGGACGTAACGGGTCAACTCCTCCTGCGGCGAGCCTCGCGCGACGGTGCCGGGGGATTGAACAGCGGGCAGGTGTCGTGGCAATGGACGCGGCCTATCGCCGACGGCTGGCGAAGCCTAACAGAGCTGGGGTGGTCCGTGCAGTCGCCTGACAGCGGCGGGTTTGTGCAGGCCGGCGGCGAGCTGGGGTGGGGAGTCGCGCGGGATATGGATGCCGGTTGGCGGTGGGCAGCCGGCTGGCGCTGGTCGACCGGCAGCGGAGCCGGTGGCGGGCCCTTTGTGCGCGTGGAGCATGTCTTGGGTGCGGTGTCGGGTAATTGAGCTAGGGTCCATACTTGCTACGGGGATAGCGAAGCCGCCCGGGCGTCTGTCGGGCGGCTCGCTGTCGGTCTGAGGGCACGGCTGGATTCTGAGCCTGATTTGCCGTAGGATGGAAGTACGGCACGGCCGGAAAGGAATCGCCTGCGTGATCGGGAAGAGATTGCGCGAGGTAACTGTGGGAGGAGCCGGACACCGCCCGTGGCGGATTTAGTTGTCATTCCCGTCTACAACGAAGCACAGAGCATTCGACGAGTGCTAGCGGCGACCAAGGCGGCGGCCAAAGGAACGGACATCCTCGTGGTGGACGACGGATCCACCGACGGTTCAGCCGAGATCTTGGCCGGCATCGAGGGCATCCGCGTCCTGCATCATCCGGTAAACATGGGGTATGGGGCCGCACTCATCGACGGCTTCGCGTACGCGCGCGAGCATGGCTACGAGCGCGTCGTAACCATGGACTGCGATGAACAGCACGAGCCCGCGCTTATCCCAGAGTTTCTGGCGCTGGCCCGGGAGTGGGACGTCGTGTCTGGCAGCCGCTACCTGGTGCCCCAGCCGCCGCTCCTCGGCCAAGTGCCGCAAGACCGGCGGCGCATCAACCAGCTGATTACGCAGCGGATCAACGGAATTACCGGCTACCGCCTGACCGACGCTTTCTGCGGTTTCAAGGCGTACAAGGTTGCGGCTTTGGCCCGGCTCGAGCTGACGGAGACCGGCTATGCGTTTCCGTTGCAGTTTTGGATTCAGGCGGCCCGCGCAGGATTGACTGTCGTCGAACACCCGGTACCGCTCATCTACGTGCCCAATTTTGAGCGCCGGTTTGGCGGCGAGCTGGACGACGCGGACAAGCGGCTCGCCTATTATCTGGACGTGATCGAGAAAGAGGTGGCCAAATGCTCGATGTCCTAGCCATCGGTGCCCATCCCGATGATGTGGAGCTGGGCATGGGCGGCGCGATCCGGGCATTCCTGGACGCAGGGCTGAAAGTGGGCATCCTGGACCTGACCAACGGCGAGCCGACGCCGTTTGGTTCCCCCGAAGAGCGCATGCAGGAAGCGGACGCCGCGGCCCGCACCTTGGGCGTGACGGTGCGCCGCACGCTGGACTTGCCCAACCGCGCTCTCATGGATACCGTCGAGAACCGCCGGAAGGTGGCCGAAGTGATCCGGGAGTGGCGGCCCCAGACCTTGTTCATCCACTACTGGGAGGACGCCCACCCCGACCACGTGCAGGCGTGTCGCCTGTGTGAGGCAGCGCGGTTTTACGCCAAGCTCACCAAGACGGACATGAAGGGCGAGCCCTTTTATCCCAACCGGATCTTCTACTTCTTCAGCAATCACCTGCGGGGGTTGCACCCCAAGCCCGCGTTCGTCTTGGACGTGAGCGCGCAGATGGAAACCAAGATGGCGGCGATCCGCTGCTATTATACGCAGTTTGAGAAAGGGCGTCCTGATGGGGCCGCGTTTTATGAGTTGATCCGCGCCCGCAATGCGTACTGGGGCAGCCTTATCGGCACGGCCTACGGCGAGCCGTTTGCCTCACGGGAGGAGATTGGGCTCTTGGGTATCCGGGAGCTGGTCCGATGACCGTCCAGATGTCAGGGGGCGTGCCAACCCTCATCTGTGATCCGCCCTTGTCCCGATGGGACGCCATCGCGGCGGAAAACCGCGCTCTAGTGTCCGGCTGGTCCTTTGACGTCGAGGGGGTGCCGGCCGCCGCCTTGCGGGCAAGGGCGCGCCGGCGGGTGCTGGAGTTGGCCGGCCTCGAGCCCAACGTGGAGCGGCCCCTTTTCGTGTCCGGTCATCAGCCCGTCTTCTATCACCCGGGCATTTGGATCAAGGCTTTCGCGGTCACAGGCCATGCCCGCCGACAGAGCGGGCAGGCCGTCAACTTAACGGTGGATCAGGACGCGGGGGAGCTGGCGGCCGAGGTCCCGGTGCGGCTTGGGCACGAGCTGCGCTACGTGAAGGAGTACCTGGTGCGGCCGCTGGCCGGCACGCCGCTGGAGACGCTTCCCGCGCCGCAGCCCGCGCAGGTGGATGACTTCGCCGCCCGCGTGGAAGAACGGCTGGCGACGCTGGACTGGCCGGAGGGCCTCGAGTATTGGCGGCGGTTTGCTGTTGGCCTAAGAGAGGCGGCCGGGGAAGCGGACACCGCCGCCCTTTTAGGCGTGACAAGCCGCCGGGCGTATGAGCGGGCTTGGGGGGAGGAGCTTTGTCCCGACTTGCCCATCTCGCGGGTGAGCCAGACGCCCGAGTTCTTGCTCTTCTTCGTACACTGGGCAAAGAACGCTCGTGCCCTGCGGGAGGCTTTTAACCAGGCGCTAGCCGGTTTTCGCGCCGCGCATCAGGTGCGCTCGCCGGCCGTGGCCTTTCCCGACCTGCTGGTGCGGCCCGATGGGGCGGTGGAGTTGCCTTTCTGGGGCATCACGCCGGCGGGGATTCGCCGCAAGCTGTACGTTCAGCGGCGGGGCGGCGAGCTGGAAATCAGCCACCTCGAAGGTCTCGTGGCCCGCATACCTGAGACGGGTGGGGAGGGAGCCGTCGAGGCGCTGCTGGAGGCCGGCGTGCAGATCCGTCCCAAAGCGGTACCCTTGACGGTGTTTCACCGGTTATTTGTCGCGGATCTGTTTGTCCACGGCACGGGCGGTGGACGCTACGACCAGGTCACCGACGCCTTGATCAGAGACTGGTTTGGCGTGGCGCCTCCAAAGTTCGCCGTGGTGTCCGCATCGCTCTACTTGCCCCTTGGTGAGCGGCCGGTGCCCGCGTCCGCGCTGCAGGCACAACGACACAAGCTGCGCGACATCGTCTTTAATCCGCAGCGGTTTGCCTGGGAAGCCGGGGACCTGGACGAAAGCGCGGTTGCGCTTGTCCGC
Source organism: Firmicutes bacterium ZCTH02-B6 (assembly GCA_002159155.1). Lineage (GTDB taxonomy): Bacteria > Bacillota > Limnochordia > Limnochordales > ZCTH02-B6 > ZCTH02-B6. The sequence continues at coordinate 19,878 of LZRQ01000033.1, read as the reverse complement.
CGCAAGGAGGAGCTGATCAGCGCCATCAACGCGCCGGGCGCGCCGAAGCGGCAACTGACCCGGAAGATCGAGGCCGTCAACGCGGAGCTTTATCGCGCCCTGCAACCGGTGGCTGAGCGGGCGCGGGTTGAGCTTGAGCGCCTTGAGGCAAGGGCTCGGTCGGCCGCGGCCGCGTTGCGGCGCACGTACCCCTTTTTCCTGTATGCGCCGGCGCGGCTTTGGGAGCTGTTGTGCGCGCCGGCTGGCGTCGTGCAGGAAGGCGCGGGGGAAACGGGGCCCCGCACTGGGATACGGTAGATCCGAAAAACGGACAGGAGGGTTTCACCGTGGCTAAGGCTAGGGCCGATGTGGGAGTCTTTGGTGGCTCCGGTTTCTATTCGTTTTTGGAGAACGTGGAGGAAGTCTGGATTGAAACGCCCTATGGGGCGCCCAGCGACAAGGTGGCCATTGCGGAGATCGCCGGTCGCCGGGTGGCTTTCTTGCCCCGCCACGGGCGGGATCACCGTTACCCGCCCCACAAGATCAACTACCGGGCCAACTTGTGGGCCATGAAGGAGCTGGGCGTGACGCGAATTTTTGGTCCCTGCGCCGCCGGGAGCCTGCAGCCGCACGTCCGTCCGGGTGATTTCGTCATCTGCGACCAGTTTGTGCACCGCACGTGGGGCCGCGAGGACACGTTTTTCGAAGGGCCCGTGGTCACCCACATCAGCGCCGCAGACCCTTATTGCTCCGAGATGCGCAAGGTCGCCATCGAGCAGGCCAAGCGGCTCGGCCTGCCCGTGCACGAAAAGGGAACGGTCGTGGTTGTGCAAGGGCCCCGTTTCTCGACCCGGGCCGAGAGCCGTGAGTTCCGGTCCCACGGGTGGGAAGTCATCAACATGACCCAGTACCCCGAGGCGTACCTCGCCCGGGAGCTCGGCATTTGCTACGCGAACATCTCCTTGATCACCGACTACGACGTGGGTCTGGAAGACGACCCCAGCATCGAGCCGGTCAGCCACCAGGAAGTCTTGAAAGTGTTCCAGGCCAATCTGGCCAAGTTGCGCGAGCTGCTCGTGGCGTGCATCGAGGCGTTGCCCGAGGGGCGGGCGTGCCAGTGCGGTGAGGCGGTTGCCCACGCGCGCGGCTGAGCGAATCGCATCACGCCCCAAGGGTCGGGTGCGGCCCGCGCTGGCCTGGTCCGCCACCGTTGCGTACATGGCCGTCCTGTTTTGGCTCTCGTCCCGCACGGGGGACGTAGTCGGGCGCTGGAATTTGCTGCGGGTGCCCGACTACGTCCTCCACGGCGTTGCTTATTTGGGGCTGGGCGCCGTCGCCCACGTCGCCTTCGCGGCCTCCTTTCGCTGGTCGCCTTGGCTGCGAGCCTTGGCCGCGATGGTGCTGGCAACCGTGTACGGTGTCAGCGACGAGGTCCACCAGGCGTTTGTACCAGGCCGTATGGCGTCGTGGCAGGACGTGCTGGCCGACGCGGCGGGCGCTGCGGTCGGGCAAGTCCTGTTCCTGGTGCGGCCGGTCGCGGACAGGATGAGGCAAAAGCGCGAAAGAATATCCGATTGACGCCTTGGGGTGGTGGTATGGCCCCGGTGGATGCCGCGAACTTTGCATTCTCCTTGGACGAGCAGCTGATTGAAAAGGTTTTTCAAGGATCCTTGGACGCCCTCCGGCAGGCGCATCATCAGATGTTCGAATTCGCCGAGGCGGCCAGGGAGGAGCGAATCCGGCTCAAGCAGCTGATCGAGCAAGCCAAGGAACAAGTCACGGTCTGCATCCGGCAAGTGGATGAGCTGGAGGCGCAGAGCAACGCCGCCCGCACCCGCTTGGTGGAAATCAGCCGCAATTACACCCGCTTTACGAGCGAGGAAATCCGCGAGGCTTATGAGCGAGCTGAGCGGATCATGGTCGCCCTGGGCGCCGCCCGGGAGCGGGAGCGGGCCTTGCGGCAGCGCCGGGATGACTTGGAGCGGCAGTTGCGCCACCTGGAAAACCTCCTGTCCCGAGCCGAGCAGGTGGTCTCACAGGTGAGCGTGGCGCTGGACTTCTTGAGCGGCAACCTGGCCAGCCTGACGGACCAGGTGGAGGGTATGCGGGAGCGGGCGTTCGTCGCCCGCCACGTCATCCGGGCGCAGGAGGAGGAGCGGCGGCGACTGGCAAGGGAGCTGCACGACGGCCCGGCCCAGATGCTCGCCAACTTGATGTTGCGGCTCGATATCGCGGAGCGCATGGTGGAGGGCGATGGGAATCAGGTCCGCTACGAGTTGCAGGACATAAAGGGACTCGTTAAGGAAACCCTCAAGGATCTGCGACGCAGCATGTTCAACCTGCGTCCGATGACGCTGGACGATCTGGGCCTCGTGCCTACGCTGCGGGGTTATGTCGAGTCGGTAAAAGAGCAGAGCGGGCTTGACATCGAGCTGCAGGTGCTGGGCCGGGAGCGCCGTCTTTCGCCCACGGCGGAAGCGGCTCTGTTTCGCGTGGTGCAGGAAGCCATCCACAACGCCCAGCGCCATGCGCACTGCACGCGAGTGCTGGTGCGGGTTGAGTTTGGACCCCAAGGCGTTGGGCTGGTGATCCAGGACAACGGTGTTGGTTTCGACCCGGAAACGGTCGACCCGGGTTCAGCGGAGTCGGGTCTGGGATTGTTGCACATGCGCGAGCGAGTGCACTTTCTCCAGGGCAAGTTCCGGGTCCAAAGCGCCCCTGGCCGCGGCACCAAGGTGCGCGTGCACGTGCCGTGGAACGGCGCCGGCGAACCCGACGGGTTGGCCGGGCGCCCGGCAGGGCAGGCCCGGGTAAAGGGAAAGGTGGTGCCAGGGAATGGCGATTCGAGTCGTAATCGCGGATGACCACCCTCTCTTGCGCCAAGGTCTCGTCAAGATCTTGTCCATGGAACCCGACATGGAGGTTGTCGCCGAGGCCCAGGATGGGGAGGAAGTGTTGCAGCACGTCGCCGACCAGCGGCCCGACATCGTGCTGATGGACATCAACATGCCCAAGGGCGGGGGTCTCGATGCGACCCGTGAGATCTCCCGGCGCTGGCCCGAGGTGGGCGTAATCGTTCTTACCATTTATGATGAGGAGCAGTACTTGTACGAACTCATCAGCGCCGGCGCCCGGGGTTATCTGCTCAAGGACTCGGAGCCCGCGCGGGTAGTGGAGGCCATCCGGCAAGTGCATCAGGGTGGGTCCTTCGTCCCGCCCGACTTGATGAACAAGGTCCTGGGCCAGTTCCGCCGGTTGCACAGTGCCGAGACCGTGGGGGTTCCCAGGCGCGCCCGCACTGGGTCGCCGGCGCTGACCGAGCGGGAGCGGGAGATCCTGCAGTTGATTGTGGATGGGCGCAGCAACGCCGAAATCGCCGCCGCGCTATTCATCAGCGAAAAGACGGTCAAGAACCATGTGACGAATCTTCTGCGCAAGCTGGGCCTGGAGGACCGCACCCAGGCTGCCGTATACGCCCTGCGGCACGGGCTTGTGGCGTTTCCCGACAGCTCGGTGCGCCAGAGCTCGTGACCGCGCACCGGTGTAGGTTGTCTTGTGTCCGGACACCGGATGCGAACTAGGCTGCCGAGCTTTGTGTCAGACTCTGTGGACAACGTCGAATATCGCGAGTCACCGTGTGAGACGCAAGGCCAGGGCGCACAATCCTGCAAACGCCCAGCTCAAGGCGGTCACCGAGAGGGGAGCTCTTGGGACCTAAATCCCAAACAAAAGTTAAGTCTTCCGATGGATTTTCCTAGAGAATCATCAATGCTAGTTTATACTTAAGCAGGGACGGTCACCGGACAACCCTCTGGCGTCTGCCGTCCCAGACAGGCGATCAACCCCACAAGATGACAACGGGAAGCAGGGCCCCCAAGAGAGGCATCACCACCCCGACCCCCAAACCTGCTTCCCGTCGTCTTTTTTGTCTACTGTGCTTGATCCTTGATGACCCCCGGAACCGGTTCGCGGCCCGCGCAAATGGAGCCACATGAGACGGGCACAGTCCGTCCCATGTGCATACCATGGGGACACGTACGTCTGTCCACGGGGGTTCCCGCCATGCCGCATAAGGGTGAAGATCGCGCCGCGGAGCGCGCCGATGAGCATTTTGCACACCGTTTCACCGAATTGTCCTTGCGCGAGAAAGACGTCCTCCGGCTGATCGCCAAGGGGTTGAGCAACCATGAGATCGCCCAGCGCCTTTTTATCAGTCCGCACACCGTAAAAAATCACGTCAGCCGCATTTACCAAAAGTTAGGCGTTGACGACCGCACCAAGGTGGCCATCTGGGCCGTTCGCCTTGGGCTTGTGGCCCTGGACGGTGATGATGGCGCCGACGCCCAACACTAGCGCGACAGCCTGTGATGCGTTGGCCCGGGGAAGCCGCGCCCCAAGGCGGTGACGCAGGAAGCGCCCGGCACTCCGCCGAATGGGCTCGCCATGGCGAGCTCGCGTCCAGAGCACCTGACAGAGGACAAGCCCGACGGATCGACCCTGGTAGGGGTCGTGCAGCGCATCACATTCCGCAACGACGCCAACGGTTACACGGTCGCGCGCCTCGCCGTCGACGGGGAGACCGGGGCCGTCTGGCCGTCGGATGGTTCGCTACCGGGCGGTTCGCTATTTGGTCCGGCCGTCGTCACTATCGTCGGCCGGTTTCCGTCGCTGGCCGTAGGCGAGCGCCTGCGGGTATGGGGCCGCTGGGTGGACCACCCTCAGTTTGGCCGGCAGCTGGAGGTCTCCGATTACGCCGTGGTGGCGCCGGCAACGGTGGAGGGGATTCGCCGTTACCTGGGTTCGGGCCTCATCCCCGGGATTGGCCCTGTGTTGGCCGAACGCCTCGTGGCCCATTTTGGGGTCGAGACGCTGCATGTCATCGCCGAAACCCCGGAGCGGCTGCTGGAGGTGCCCGGGATTGGGCCGCAGCGGGCCGAAGCTATCGCCGAGGGACTGCGGCGCCACCAGGGGATCCAGCAGGTGATGGTGTTCCTGCAGGGGCATGGGATTAGCCCCGCCTATGCGGCCCGCATCTACCGCATCTACGGCGACGACACCATCCGGCGCGTGCGGGAAAACCCGTACCGGCTGGCGATGGACATCCCTGGGATCGGTTTCAAAACGGCGGACGGCATCGCGCGTTCGCTGGGTGTGGCCCACGACGCGCCAGAGCGGCTGGTGGCGGGACTCCACCACATGTTGCAGGAGGCCGCGGAGCGGGGTCACGTGTACGTGTCCCGGCGGGAATTGGTGGAGAGAGCCGGAGAGGCGTTGGGCGTAGCCGCGGAAGCACTGGCCGTCCCCCTTGGGCGGCTCGTCGGCCAAGGGGAGGATGTGGCGCCACCGAAGGCCGTCGCTCCGCCCCTGGCCGTGGCCGAGGGCGAGCGCATCTATTTGAGCTCCCTGTTTCGCGCTGAAACCGGGCTGGCGCGGGCCCTGCTGCGCCTAACCGAGGGCTGGGGCCTGCTGCGGGAGCTGGATGACGGGGCCCGTTGGCAAGCGGCGGTGGCAGAGGCGGAGCAAGCCGCGGGGATCACGTTAAGTCCCCAACAGCGGCAGGCGGTGCTGGACGCCCTGCGCCACGGGGTGTTGGTCATCACGGGCGGCCCTGGCACCGGCAAAACCACCATCCTCCGGGTGCTTTTAACGTGCCTTGAGCGTGCCGGCATGCGCGTGCAGCTCGCCAGCCCGACCGGCAGGGCTGCCCAGCGCATGCGGGAAGCCACGGGCCGGCCGGCGCGCACCGTACACCGGCTTCTGGAGTTCGGCCACGTGGAAGGAGAGGGGTTCCGGTTTCAGCGCAACGAAGACCGGCCGCTGGCCGCGGACGCCGTCATCGTCGACGAGGCGTCCATGCTCGATTTGCCCTTGGCCCATCAGCTGGCGCGGGCCATAGCGCCGGGGACCCGCCTCATCTTGGTGGGCGACGTGGACCAGCTGCCACCGGTGGGGCCGGGATACCCGCTGCGCGACATCATCGCATCCGGTGTCGTCCCGGTGGCGCGCCTCACCCACATCTTTCGCCAGGCCGAGCAGAGCCTCATCGTCAGCAACGCTCATCGGATCCTGCGCGGCGAGGACCTGGTGCTCAACCGTCCCGGTGGCGACTTTTTCTTCATCGAGTGCGACGATCCCGAGCAGGTGGCCGAAACCGTCCGGGAACTGAATGCCGAGCGGCTGCCGAAGTACCTTGAGTGCGACCCCATCGAGGACGTGCAGGTGCTGAGCCCCATGCGACGGACGCCCACGGGTTCGGAGCGGCTCAACCAGTTGCTGCAGGCGGCGCTGAACCCGCCGCGGGGCGATGGGCCGGACCCAAGCGGGGGTCTTGTGCCGTTCCGCGCCGGCGACAAGGTGATGCAAACCCGCAACAACTATGAAAAGGCGGTGTTCAACGGCGACATCGGGCGGGTGGTGGGTATCGACCCGGAGACCGGCAGCGTGTGGGTGAAGTATCCCCAGCCCGACGGACCGCAGGTGGTCGAGTACACGGCGGGCGAAACCGACGAGCTGACGCTGGCCTATTGCATCACCGTACACAAGAGCCAGGGCAGCGAGTACCCGGCCGTGATCCTGCCGCTCACGACCCAGCACTACATGATGCTGCAGCGCAATCTGCTTTACACGGCCGTAACCCGTGCCCGCCGGCTCGTCGTCATCGTCGGCAGTCGGCGTGCTTTGCGCCTGGCCCTTAAGGGAATTCGCGAAGAGGAGCGGGCCAGCGGTTTGGCCGAACGCCTCCGGGGGGGTGCGGCCTGATGCGGGGAAAGCTGGTTTGGGCAAAAGCGGTGCCCGGGAAGCCGCTAGGGGGACGGCTCACACGGCTGAAGTCCGTGGCAGCTGTGATCCCGAGCGTCGTCATCCTTTGTTTCTTCATCCTCGGCTTCACCCTCTTTGGCTTCATCCTCCTTGGCTTCGTCACTGTTTCGGGCATGGCTCCTTCCTTGGCCGCACCGGCACTGGCCCAAGATACGGAGCCCGCAGAGTGGCGGCCGTTGACCTTAGGGCTCCACACAGGCCCCGATCCACAGCGCATTGCGGCCTACATGCCCGTCGCGGCCGCCCTGGGAGCCGCTGTAGTGCCGGTCGACTTCGCCTGGGAGCGGGTGCAGCCGGCAGCCGACCGATTTGACTGGGAAGACTACGACTTCGCGGTGCGGCGGACCCGCACCCACGGTCTGACGCCCATCGGGGTGCTCCTATACCCGACCGCCCTGCCTTTGCCCCAAGCGGGCGTCGTCGGGCAGGGGTGGCCGGCTCCGGTCCGAGGCGAATGGCTCCATTTCGTGGAGCAAGTTGTAAGCCGTTACGCGTGGGCTGTGAGCGACTGGATCGTAGTGCGGGATGAGCCTGACGACGTGGATCCGCTGCTTTGGGCCAGTGAGGCCGCGGATTATGCTCGATTTGTGCGGGAGACGGCTGCAGCTATCCGGCGGGCCCAGCCAGGGGCTCGGGTGCGGGTGGCGGTGAGCGCCGTCGACTTGCGGTGGCTCGAGGTGTTCATCCGGGAAGGGGGCCTCGAGGGGGCGGCTGGGCTTGTGCTGGAGGTCAACCGCTGGCCCGCGCCGCCGGAAGGGCTGCAGGTCGTCGTCGCCGACGTGAGGGCCTTGGCCCAGCAGTTGGGCTACAGTCCCGAACTGTGGGTGTGGCGCCTAGGTTACCCCACCCACGGCGGCGTTTCTCGCACCGCGCCCCACCGGACCGGCGTCACCGGGGTGCAGCAGGCCCAGTACGTGGTGCGCGGCCACGTGTGGCTCGCCCAGGCGGGGGTGGACCTCATCCTTTGGCATGAGCTCATGGACAGCGGTTGGGAACCGGACGCGGCCGACAGCAATTTTGGCCTGCTCCGGCGCGACGGGCGGTTGAAGCCTGCGGCCGACGCTTACCGGACCCTCAGCGCCGAGCTGGGCGGGCGCACTTATGGGTTGCCCCAGCCGTCCTTGCCGCTAGAGTCCGACGAGGTTACCGTGGAAGCCCTCGCCATGTTGCTCGCCGCCCTGCGGGATAAGCTGGGCGGCAGCAACGGCCAGCAGCTGCTATCCAGCGTCGCAGTTCATCCCTTCGCCGCCGCGGACGGCGAGAGCCTTGTGGTCGTAATCTGGATTGCAACGAACCCGCCGCTGGATGGTCCGGTCGCCGCGCTGTCCCTGAATGACGTGGCTGTGCCCCAGGGGGCGAGGCTGGTGGCCCGCAGTTGGACGGGCGCGCCCATGGAGCAGCTGATCGTAGGCCCGGAACCGGTATACGTGGAAATCGTCGCGGTGCCTGTCAAGAAGCCCCAGCCGGGCAGCCCAACCCTCCAGGTGATGATGGAGTGAGCTGGGCATGGGTGGCGTTTCTCGGCAGCGCATCTCTCATCGTCGTGGCGGGGACAGCCTTGAGCCGCGCCGCCGACGTCATTGCTGAAAAGAGCCGGCTCGGGGGACTGTGGGTGGGCTCGATCTTGTTAGCCGGCGCCACGTCGCTGCCTGAGGCGGTCACCAGCCTCAGCGCCGGGGTCATGGGGCTGCCGGACATCGCGGTCGGGAACGTCTTTGGCAGCATCGTCTTTAACCTGTTCATTTTGGCGCTGGCGGATTTGTTCGAAGGCCGCGGGTCCATCTTGCGCAAGGTGTCGGCGGGCCACATCTTATCGGCGGCGCTTGGCATGATCCTGGCGGCCATCGCGGCGCTGGCGATCTTGTTGCGGATGCCTGCGAGCATCGGGTGGATCGGTTGGGATACGGTGCTCATCGTCACCGTTTACGTGTTCGGTGTCCGGCTCATGACCCGCTACTCCCACCGCGAACCGGAAGAGCAGGCGCAAGTCGCCATTGACCCGGCGCCGCCGTGGATCGAGAAACGTCGGCGGCGAAACGAGCGGGAGCCCGGGATGTCGCTGGGCCGAGCCTCCGTGGTGTTTGCTGCCGCAGGAGCCGTCGTGACGGTCGCGGGAGTTGTCCTGAGCCGGGCAGCGGATGCCCTGGCGGAAACCACAGGCTTGGGCGCGACGTTCATCGGCAGCAGCCTCGTCGCCGCGGCCACGTCGCTGCCGGAAGTGGTGGCCACCATGAGCGCGGCCATGGCCGGGTCGTTGGAGCTCGCGGTGGGCAACATTTTCGGCAGCAACATCTTCAACGTGGTGATCCTGCTGTTGGCCGACGTGGTGTACCGCCCCGGACCCATCTTGTCAGTGGTCGAGCAGTCCCACGCGACGGTGGCGCTGTTTGGCATTGTGATGAGCGGCATCGCACTCATCGGCCTTTTTTACCGGTCCCAACGAAGCTTTGGGCGCCTGGGGCCGGATTCGGTCGCCCTGGTCATCGCCTACTGGGCGTCCATGTACTTGCTGTACGTGAGCCGTTGAAGCGCGGCGGCTACGGCACAGGCCGTGGGGAATACCGCGAAGCGCGGGTGGTGGGCGCGCCCGCCGGACCTCTACTATGAAACCGGGAGCTGACGAACATGCCACAGAGGGCGGGTTTGGACCCGCATGCCGATCCGCATGCCGCTGCGCAGGCGGAATCGCCCGAGTGGGCGGCGGTGGATCGGTTCTTGGCGGACGAAGGTTTGGCCGTGCGGTGCCGCGACTTGTTCGAAGATCCGGTGCGCCAACGCTTGAGCGCCTTGTGCTACGTGGAGCATGAGGGCCGTCTCCTCATGCTGCGACGCCATAAGGAGCCTTTTGCCGGCCACTGGACGGCTCCTGGCGGGAAGCTGCTGTCCGGCGAAGACCCGCGGCAGGCGGCCTTGCGGGAAGTGAAGGAAGAGGCGGGGCTTGTCCTGGAGGAACGGCCCGAGTTGCGGCTTGTCACCTCCGAGACCGGTGTGGGAGCGGCGTACAACTGGGTGCTGTTCGTCTTCCGGGCAAGGCCGGTCGTCGATGGCGTGCCGCCTGAGTTGCTGTCTGGTCCCCGTCCGACGGCCGAAGGGCTGTTGGACTGGCTCCCTGGCGATCGCTTGACCGAATTTGCCATCCCCGATGTGGATCGGAGGCTCCTGCGCTACATCCTCGCGCCGCCCGGCGACCCTCCATACTTAATTCGCATCCGTTATGGCGCGGACAATGAGGTTGCGGACATGCAGGTGAAGCCGCTGGCGCGCGAGGAGTTCTCGTAACGCTGCCCTCTCGGCCGTCTGGCTCGCCTTCGCTGCCCCTACCGGTTTGCCCGCCGTTATCGTCAGCTCCGCACGCTTAGCCCCAGGGGGTTCCGGCGGTGCGGCGCCGCAGTGTTATCTACGCGGTGGTGCACGACGACGTGCGGGTCACGTTTGGCCACTCCCCCCGGCCCGAGGTCGACCGGCGCTATTGGCTTGACGCCGGCGCGCGGCATGTTATCCCCTTCGGGCCGTCGCTGCCTCCCGTCTGGGCCGAATTTGCTTGCCGCGGGCTTGCCTCCATGCCGCAAGGCGGCGGACGGTCGCCCTCGGCGGGATTCCACAAACCTTTCACGGCGCTGCAGCGATGGCTGGCGCGTCGGCTCGGCCTACTGGAGTCCATGGCGCCGTGGGAGAAGACCGTGCATGAAGCGGCCGCACGCGCCCGGGCGCTGCTGCGGGCTGCCGGGTATGACTGGATGGGCAAGGCCAAGCTGCAAGCCTCGAGTGCGGGTGTAGGGTGGGCAGAGGTGTCCGTCGGGAACGTGCGGGATTTCCCTACAGACGAACCCGCCCCGGGCCCGCCGCCCCAAGCCGTGCTGGACGCGGTGGCTTCCCTGCTAACGGGCCGTTTGCTGACGACTGCCGAGGTGGCGCGGCAGGTGGAACGGGCGGGTATCGCGCTGGACCGCCCCCTAGAGGAGTGCCTGACGTGGCTTGTCCTCAATGGGCGAGTGGAGCGCCTGCCGGGGGTATGTCCCACGGCCCACGGGGGGTTCCGCTGCTCGCGCTGCGGCGAGTCGGATGAGGTGCGCGCGTGGGACTGCGCGTCGTGCGGGGAGCCGCGGTGCTATCGTTGCGAGGCATGCCGGGAGCTCGGGGCGGTGAGCGGGTGTGTCTTCCTGTATGCCGCGAAGCTGGAGGTGGCTCTAGGGACCGACCAGGCTACGTCACCTGCCTCGACAGGCAGACCTCGTCGCGCGGTCACCGTGCGCCTGCCCGCCTTGACGGACGCCCAGCGGCGAGCGGCCTGGGCCCTCGACGAGTTTGTCAGGCGGCCGGTGAAGCGGGAAGCGCTTGTCTGGGCCGTATGCGGCGCCGGCAAGACCGAGGTGACCTTTCTTGCCGCGAGCCACGTCCTGGCTCGGGGAGGGCGGGTGCTGTTCGCGGTGCCCCGGCGGGATGTGGTGCAGGAACTCGGGCCGCGCCTGTCTGCCGCCTTCCCGTCCACCGAGATCCGGGTGCTGCACGGCGGCCCTGACCGGACCGACTACCCGGGGCTACCCCCAGGCTCGCTCACCATTGCCACGACCCACCAGCTGCTGCGGTTTTACCGGGCCTTTGACCTTGTCGTCCTCGATGAGGTGGACGCGTATCCGTACCGGGGCAGCGCGATGCTCCATCGGGCGATGGAGCGGGCAGTCCGGGGTGACGGACTGGTGATCCGCATGAGTGCCACGCCGGACGAGGCGATGGTCCAAGAGGCTCGGACCGGTCGTAGCTTGCTGGTGCCTATCCCGGCCCGTCACCATGGACATCCCCTGCCGGTGCCGGAGCTTTTGGTGGATCGCTCCCTCGAGCCGGGCAGCTCCGGGCCCGGGCGCCCGTACCGCCCGTCTGAGCTGGTATTGTATCTCGTTCACCGCACGTTGGCCGATTCGCCGCCGGCACGGCTGTTGGTGTTTGTCCCCACCATCGCTCTAGCGGAGCGCGTCGGGCGGGGGATGGCGGCGGCGCTGGCGGAGTTGGTGGGGGGCAGCAACGTGGCGTGGTCGCACAGCCGTGACCCGGAGCGTGAGCGCAAGAGGCGAGCGTTTCACGCGGGCGACTTGAAGGTGTTGGTCGCGACCACGATCCTGGAGCGGGGCATCACCGTGCCCGATGTCGATGTGCTGGTGCTCTTCAGCGACGTCGAGCATATCTTCCAGACGCCGACCCTCATCCAGATGGCCGGTCGCGTCGGGCGCACCGCGGCGCGTCCGGCCGGGAGGGTGGCTTTCGTCGGCCGGCGCATCACCCGCTCCATGAGGCAGGCGGTCGCCCACATCCAGCACATGAACGAACTGGCCAAGCAGATGGGGCTCCTGAAGATTTCCTAATACGGGGGTCGGGTGCAGGATCGGCGCCCCGGCCGTGGAATCTTGAGCCGGCATGCCTTCCAAACGAGGTGATTCCCTTTTATGGCCTTGCGCCGGTTCGCCGACAACCCCATATTGACCCCCAAGGACGTACCCCCGTCCCGGGACGACTATGAAGTCATCGGCGTGTTCAACGCAGGCGCCGCCCGCGTAGGCGACGAGATCATCCTGCTCTTGCGGGTGGCCGAGCGGCCCCTGCAGCTGGACCCGCAGCGGGTGCGAGTGCCTTACCTCGACACCAGCGTCAGGCCCGCCCGCTTTGGCGAGCTCTCGTGGGACCGGAGCGACCCGGAAGCCGACTTCTCCGATCCCCGAGGCGTTTTGTACCGCGGGCGCCACTACCTCACCTCCGTGTCCCACTTGCGGGTAGCCCGCAGCCGGGACGGCTATCATTTCACCGTTGATCCCCAGCCGGCCATGTTCCCGGAGGAAATTTACGAGGCCTACGGCATCGAGGACCCTCGCATCACGCCCATGGGCGATGAGTACTGGATTACCTATGTGGCCGTGTCCTCGTGGGGTGTCGCGACGGCGGTGGCCCGGACCAAAGACTTCGTTCACTTTGAGCGCCGCGGCATCATCTTCCCGCCGGAAAACAAGAACGTGGTGCTTTTCCCCGGTCCCATCAACGGCCGCTATTACGCCCTGCACCGGCCCGGCGAGATCGCCTTTGGCAACAAGGTGATCTGGTCGGCCAGCTCGCCCGACGGCTTGGCATGGGGCAACCACACGGTCGCCCTCGAGCTGAGGCCAGGGCAGTGGGACTCGATTCGCCTCGGTGCCGGAGCGGTACCCTTCCGCACCGACAAGGGGTGGCTGGAGATCTACCACGGCGTCGACGACGCGGGGCGGTACCATTTGGGGCTGGCCCTGTTTGACCTCGACGATCCGCAGCGACTCATCGGCCGCTCGGCAGGCCCGATCCTCTCTCCCGACGCGCCCTACGAAGCCAAAGGGTTTTTCAGCGGCGTCGTGTTCAGCTGTGGCGCGGTGGTGGAAGACGACGGGCTCGTGCGGCTGTACTACGGCTGCGCCGACGATTCCATGGCGGTGGCGGACACCACCGTTGACGAGCTCTTGGCCATGGTGGAGCCCGTGGCCGCCCCTGCTAGGTAACAAAGGTAGGAGGCCAGCGCCGTTGTGGCGCTGGCCTCCCGGTTTCCTTGCATACCACACGCTTACCGTTTGCGCCCGCTTGTTGCGAGGCCGCCCCGCGCTCTTGGAGCCGCTCTTCTCAGCCCTTGATACCGGTGAAGGAAATGCCTTCCACGAAGTAGCGCTGGAAGACGAGGAAGATGATGATCACCGGCACGGCCGAGATGAAGGCGCCGGCCAGCAGCGGACCCCAGTCCAAGGCTACCGCTCCGTACGCCTGCCGCAAGTTGAGCAACCCCACCGTCAGCGTGAACTTGTCCTGCGGCGTCGTCAGCACGATCAAGGGCCAGAAAAACTCGTTCCACACGCCTTGGAACGTGAGGATGGCCACCGCACCCAGAGCAGGCCGGGCCAGCGGCAGCACGATGCGGGTGTAGATGGTGGCGGGACCGGCCCCGTCGATGCGGGCCGATTCTTCCAGCTCTCGCGGCAGCGATTCAAAGAACTGCTTCATGATAAAGACCGCCGAGCCGCCACACAAACCCGACAGGATGATCCCTGTGAAGCTGTTGAGGAGCGTCTCCTGGCCCCATAGCTTGGACAAGCCAAAGATGCCGTCTCGCAGTACCAGATAGTTGGAGATGAAGGTCACCTGGCCCGGGATCATCATGGAAAACAGGATCAGCATGAACAAGGCGTTGCGCCCCGGGAAACGCAACCGCGCCAGGGCATAGCCGGTCATGGACGCGATGATCAGGTGGGTGAGCACCTTCACGCCGGCGATAAAGAACGAGTTGCCGATCCACGTCAGGAACAGGTTTTTGCCGGTGGTGCGGCTGTAGTTTTCCTGGAACACCCGGGTGTAGTTGTAGAAGACGTACGGGATCACACCGGGCGCCACGTTGTTCCAGCTCTGCACGCGGCCGAGCCGCTCGATGCGGTTGGGCGCGAGCGTCGCCGAGTAAAACGTCTGCCGGAGCTGCACCTCCAGGTCCAGCGGCAGGCGATCGGCTACAACGGGCTCACCGTTGTGCCGGATGGTAAAGGCGTACGTCACCAGCTGCCCGGACACGCCGGCCACTTCCGCCGGCTGGCGCGCGGTCTCCACGACTTCTGAGACGATCGCGTAGTCCGCCGCGAAGGCGCCGGGCCGAACCGCACCGATCCCTGCGCCCGGCAGGCGACGGGGGACCCGCACGATGGGCGCCTGCGGCTCGATGCCGTCGGGAACGAAGTAGGTCACCTCAAAGGGCACTTCCGCGCCGGGCGCGAAGGCGCCAAACCAGCCGCTGCCGCCGCCGGCTTTGCCCAGGCGCCACGCGGCCACCCAGTTGGCAGGTTTGAGCTGCGGCGGGTCGAGCCGGGGCGGCCACTCGATGGGGTCGTCCTTGAAGCTCGACAGCGTCGCGAACAGGAACGGCCCCATGAAGAACAGGGAGAACACCAAGAGCAGCACGTAGACGAGGGCTGCCCGGGCCCACGCCCGGCGGGCCGCAGCCTTTTGCTTTTCCATTTCCACAGGCGTCGGCTGCGATGCCGGATGGACGGCCGCCGCCTGCGGAGCGGTTGCGCCAGTGCGGGCATCAGCCATTGTCTTCCACCACCCTGCGCTGGATGAGGACGGCGATTAAGGTCAAGACGGCCAAGATCATGGCGGCGGCGCTGGCGATGCCGACCCGGGGGAGGGCACCGCCGGGGAAGACGTTGCTGTAGACGTAATACGCCAGGGTGATCGTGGAGTCCAACGGCGCCGCCGAGCCGATGATAGCCACCTGGTCAAACATCTGCAGCGTCCCGATGATCCCGAGGGCCATGACGAGGAATGTGACGTGCTTAAGCTGAGGAACCGTCACGTAGCGGAACTGCTGCCAGCGGTTGGCGCCGTCCACCGCCGCCGCCTCATACAGCTCCCGCGGGATGTCCTGCAGCCCCGCCAGGTAGAGAAGCATAAACGTGGGCGCCGTCGTCCACGTGTTGAGCATCATGATGGAAATCAGAGGCAGCGGCAGGGAAAACCAGCCCCAGCCTTCGGGGATGGTCCTGCGGGTGTTGAGCCAGACGGTGCGGACGGGTTCGACCTCGATGGCCGAGACGGTGCCCGTGCCCCACAGCGCCGCCACGCCCACCACCGCCAGCATGAAGGAGGTCAGCAGCGCACCGGGCTCCAGCCAGCGGACCGGCCGGCCGCGGCTGCGATCCCAAAAGACCTGCAGCAGCTGAAAGACAGCCGTTAGAGCCAAGAAGGCGACGAGGAACGGCCAGTAGCGCATGAACAGCTCGATGACGTAGTTGAAGACGCCCGTGCGCTGAAACGCCCACAGGAAAATGAGGGTCACGACCACGCTGGACGCGACGCTGGGCATGTAATACGCGGTACGGAAGAGAGCGATTCCCTTGATCTTGTTGTTGAGCACGACCGCGAGCATGAGGGCGAAGGCCGTCTGGCAGATGGTCACGATGAGCGAAAAACCGATGCTGTTGCGAAGCGCGATGAGGAAGCGAGTTTCACGGAAGATGTTGATGTAGTTGGACAGCCCCACCCAGTTGGGCGGGTCAAACATATTGTAGTCCGTGAAGCTGAAGTAGATGGCCCGCACGAAAGCGTAGCCGAAGAAGACCAACAAACTGAGCGTAAACGGCAGCAAAAACAGGTACGCCGCCAGCGCTTCCTGCACGCGTTGGCTGAGTCCCCGAGGCAATGCACCCACTCCCCCGCGCCGTTATGGGCGGTGTTGCCGGGCCTGTTCGCGGTGTACCGGGCCCTTGTCGTGCTTTTCTGGTGAGGCTGCACTACGAAAGGGAAGGCAGGCGCCCGGGGATCTCCCGGGCGCCTGCCTTCGTGGTCGCCTTACCGGGCCAGCAGTGCGTCCATGCGCTGCTGCGCCTCGCGCAGGGCCGTGTCAGCGTCCATTTCGCCCAGGAGCACCGCGCCAAGGGCGTCGTTGATCGGGGCCATCCAGTCGCCGCCGTAGTTGAGGAACTTGAACGGCTCGACGTAGCCGTCAGACGCGCCCTTGAACACGATCAGGTTGGCCTGGGCCTCGCGGTCGGGCTGAGCGAAGTACGGGTTGTCGACGAGGGCAGCGCGGCTCGGCAGGGCGAGACCCCGCTCAAGCACCCACTGCTGGGCCTCGGGGCTGGTGAGGGCCTCGAGCACCTTGAAGGCCTCTTCCTTCACCTGGCTCCGGGCATTGATGGACCAGGAGACGGTGAAGATGATGTTGCCGCGCTCGCCAGTGCCCGGGTGCTTGGGCAGCGGCACCGCGCCGTACTCCATGTTGGGAGCGGAGTCGCGCAGGAAGCCGAGGATCCACGCACCCTCAACGGCGGCCGCAACCTGCTCGGTGGTCAGGGCGCCGCCGCCCCAGCCCTGGCCGACGTCCTGCGGATGCACGCCGCTGCGGTTGGCCACAAGGCCGGTGTACCACTTGAACGCTTCGACGAACCGCGGGTCAAGCAGGTTGGTGCGGCCGTTCTCATCAAACGGCTGCCAGCCGGTGGCCAGGGCAAAGGCGCCAAACCGGGCGTACTCCGGCTGCAGCGCGAGGCCGTAGAAGTCGGGCCCGAGGGCCGCCACCCGGCTGAGCTTGTCGGCCAGGGTGTTCCAGTCGTCGTTCTCGTCCGGGTAGGGCACGCCCGCCAGGTCAAACAGGTCCTTGTTATAGAAGAGAGCCAGCGTGTTGAAATCCTTGGGGATGCCGTAGATCTTGCCGTCGAGCGTGAAGGCAGCCAGGAGTTCGGGAATGATATGCTCCGCCTTCAGGACGTCCGACTTGGCCATGTAGTCGTTGAGGGGCTCCAGCTGCCCGGCCCGCATGAGGCCTTCGGCCCAGAAGATGTCGACGTAGAACACGTCAGGCGCCGTGCCCGCCGACAGGGCGTTGACGATGTACGTGTCGTAGGCGTCGGCGATCGGCTCGTACACGACGTTGATGCCCAGCGGCTCCACCGCAGGCTTGACGAACCGCTCAATCAGCTCTTCCACGATGGCGATGTCCGTGCCGCCCCAGCCGGAAACGCGCACGGTGGTCTGCGCGGCGGCAGGCAAGGCGACAAGAGCGGCAATGATGAGAGCGACGAAGCTCGCCTTAAAGGGGCGCGAAAAACGCCCGAGACGTCCGCACTGCACGTTGGTTGCCTCCTTTTGAATGGGGTTGGACTAAGGGTGTCACGGTTCATGCGATCCCGTGCGTCAGCAGCAGCCCCGGACTTGAAGTTTGCTGTCGCGCCGCTGACGATCTGGCTTGCGAGGCCTACCCGGCATTCCCACCCCCTTTTTGCGCGTGCTGCGGCCCCGGGGTCGGATGCGCCGTTCGGCGGTTTCACCGGCGGGCAGCGTCGGCCCCGAGGATGTGGCGTCCGGCAGGATGTTACGCGAGGATGTGTAAGAAACCGGGGCGAACGTACCCGATCTGGAAGTATTCGGTAGTTAATGACTACGCCAACGAGTGGGTGAATCCTCCCGTACAGGCCGGGGCGGACCGCACCAACGGCTGCCAATGCCGATGGGACGGGCTTTTCCGGCCGCAGCGGTGCAGGCCTTCTCACGTCGCGGCGATAGTGGAGAGTGGAGGACGGGTGTCAAGGCAAGTGATCAAGCACGACGGGGTGTTCCTGGTCACCAATGCGGCCGGGGACGCTCCGGGGAAGGTCGGGGACCCTTACGGCCTGTTTTGGGGCGACACGCGGTTTCTGTCGCGCTATGAGCTGACGACCGACGACGGGCAGCTGGAGGTGGTGGCCCACTCGACCCGGTCGGGGGATCGGGGGCGCATCGTGCTCTTGCCCGGTCCGGCGTCGTCCTGGCGTGGGCCGGAGCGGGAACTGGTCATTGAGCGAGAGCGGGTGATCCGGGGCGGGCTCATCGAGCGCATTCGCATTGCCAACAGGGGCAACGAGCCGTGCACGTTGCGCCTGTGGGTGCACTTGGCGGCGGATTTCAAGGACATGTTTGAAGTGCGGGGCATGCGCCGGCCCCGGCGGGGCACGTTTGAGGCGCCTCAGCGGCACGCAGCCGACGGTTTGCATTTCGCCTACACAGGCCTCGACGGCTGGCGCTACGAAACCGAGGTGCGGTTCAACCCGGCGCCCGTGGAGGTTGTCCTCGAGCCTGCCCAAGCCGTACAGGGCCCGGCACAGGCCGTACAGGACCCAGGAAAGGCGGGTGAACCAGCCGAGGCGGGTCACGAAGCAGCTCAGGCCGCCGAGTCGACGGAGCAGGCGCCTGCCATGTCCCGGCCGGCCGTGCCCGGTGCCCGTGCCGCCTTTGTGTGTTGGCTGAAGCCCAAAAGCGAGTACGTCATTGAGGTGCAGGTGGCCGCACGGCAGGGCGCGGTGCGGCCAGAGGGCCAGGCAGAAACGGCCGCTTTGACGGACGCCTCGCCCCACGATGCTGTTGCCCCGGGTGGCCCGGGTGGCGAGACGGGCGAAACAACGGCTGGCGGCGCAACGGTTTCGGGGGTGCCTGGCTCGCAAGGGCGGTCCGGGCCGTATCCGCTGCCTACGCTGGCTGCGGCCTGGGCGCAGGCCGAGGCGGACGAGGCCGCGTGGCGTGCCGGGTGTGCTGAGTGGCAGACGGATAATGAAGAGGTCAACGCCGTCCTGCGCCAGGCGGAGCGGGACCTGCGCATGCTGCTCAACGACTTTGGGCATGGGCTCATGCCCGTGGCCGGCGTGCCGTGGTACGCGGTGCCCTTTGGCCGCGACAGCCTCATCACGTCCCTGCAGACGCTGCCCCTGCGCCCGGACTTGGCCGCGGCCACCCTGCGGACGCTCGCAGGTTGGCAAGGGAAGTCCCATGACGCGTGGCGGGACGAGGCGCCCGGCAAGATCCTGCACGAGCTGCGGACCGGGGAGATCGTCCGGACCAATGAGGTCCCCTTTGGGCCGTACTTTGGCACCGTAGACGCGACGCCGCTGTTCCTCATCCTCGCGGGAGAGTACTGGCGCTGGACCGGGGATGACGGCCTCATCCGTGCACTTTTGCCTTCGCTCAAGGCGGCCGCTGCTTGGATGGACAACGACGGCGACCTCGACGGCGACGGATACGTGGAGTACCACCGGCGGCACGACGGGGGCCTCGCCAATCAAGGCTGGAAGGACTCGGGCGACGGCATCGTGCACCGGGACGGCCGGCTCGCGGAGCCGCCGATCGCCTTGTCCGAGGTGCAAGGGTACGTGTACGCCGCCCGGCGCCACTTGGCGGATCTCCTGGAGGCATTGGGTGACGCGGACGGTGCCGCTTATCAGCGGGAGCGGGCGGCCCGGCTCAAGGCCGCCTTTGACCGGGACTTTTGGGTAGCGGAAACCGGTTTTTACGCCCTGGCTCTGGAGCGGGACAAGCGGCAAGTCGCGTCGGTCACGACAAATCCGGGTCACTGCTTGTGGAGCCGCATCGTCCCTGCCGAGCGCGCCGCCCGGTTGGCCGAGGTGCTGCTGTCGCCGGACATGTTCTCAGGTTACGGCATCCGGACGCTCGCGTCGTCCGAGCACGCGTATCACCCCTTGAGCTACCACCGAGGCACCGTGTGGCCGCACGACAACGCGCTCATAGCTCTGGGGCTTGCCCGCTACGGCTTTGGAGAGGCGG
>LZRQ01000032.1 GCA_002159155.1 Firmicutes bacterium ZCTH02-B6 | reverse complement strand
GGTCTGATGATGCCGCTTATGGGCCTTGTAAACAATATTGGCTACGTTCTTATCAGCGTCGTCGGCGCGATCTACGTGACCCGCCAGGTGCTGCAAATCGGCGACGTGCAGGCGTTTCTGCAGTACGCACGGCAGTTTGGCCAGCCGATCGTTCAGGTAGCGAGCATCGCCAACATCATCCAGTCGACGATTGCCTCCGCGGAGCGGGTGTTTGAACTGCTGGACGAAGAGGAGGAGGTGCCGGAAGACGCTGCGCCGGTCGTCCTGCAGCAGCCCAAGGGCGAGGTAGCCTTGGAGCGAGTATCGTTCCGCTACAAGCCCGACGTGCCGTTGATCGAGGATTTGAACCTGGTGGGCAAGCCGGGGCAAGTCATCGCCATCGTCGGTCCCACCGGGGCGGGCAAGACGACCCTGGTCAACCTGCTCATGCGCTTTTACGAGCTCGACGGCGGGCGCATCACCATCGACGGAGTGGACATTCGCCGCATGCGCCGCGGGGATCTCCGCCGGTTGTTTGGCATGGTGATGCAAGATACTTGGCTGTTCCACGGCACCATTCGGGACAACATCGCCTACGGGCGGGAAGGGGCGACCGAAGAGGAAATCGTGGCGGCGGCCAAGGCGGCTTACGCGGACCATTTCATCCGCACGCTGCCCGACGGGTACGACACGATCATCGATGAGGAGGCGTCCAACCTCTCGCAGGGTCAAAAGCAACTCTTGACTATCGCCCGGGCGCTATTGGCGGATCCGGCCATCCTCATCCTGGACGAGGCCACCAGCAGCGTCGACACCCGTACGGAACTGCAAATCCAACGCGCCTTGCACGATCTCATGAAAGGCCGCACCAGCTTTGTCATCGCCCACCGGCTGTCCACCATTCGCGACGCGGACTGGGTGCTGGTCATGAATAACGGCCGAATCGTCGAGCAGGGCACCCACGACCAGTTGCTGGCGGCTGGCGGTTTCTACGCGACCCTCTACCGGAGCCAGTTTTCTGACGCGCCGGTCGTAGGGTCGGTGTAACGGCTCACGAGCATGCTCTGGGGGGTGGAACCCGGTGGCGGCCCCAGTCAGGGTCCTTGTGGTGGAGGACGAGCCGCTTTTTAGGGAACTCCTCGTTCTTGCACTGTCCAGGGACGCCGAAATCGAAGTTGTCGGGGCTTTTGCCAACGCTGCCGATGCCTTGAATAGCCTCGGCAAACTGCAATTTGACGTGGCCACGCTCGACATCCAGTTGCCTGGAGACCTTAACGGTCTCGAACTCGGGTTTGAGCTGCGGCGGCTGCGGCCGCACGTCGGCATCGTTCTCCTGTCCAACTACCTGGAATACGCCTTCATCAATGCGCTCCGCCGGCGCAGCATGACGGGCTGGTCGTACCTCCTCAAAGATTCCGTAGCCGACGTAGCCACGGTGCTGCGGGCAGTCAAAGGCGCCGCTTCCGGAGAGATTGTGCTGGATGCCCGGATCGCGGAGCGCCTGGAGGGTCGCCGGGGAGGCTTGCTCGCGGAGCTGACCGATCGGGAGCGCGAAATCCTTGCCTTGATCGCCCAGGGTTACAACAACCGGACCATCGCCGAAAAGATCAACATCACCGTCAAGTCCGTGGAAAACGTGATCAACAGCGTCTTTCACAAAATGGGGGTCGACGCCGCACCGGATCTGCAGCCCCGCGTTGCCGCGGTTCTCATGTACTTGCGGGAAACGCGGGTTCGATAACAAGCGCGGCCGGGTGTTGACGTTCGATCGCAGGGGAGCGGCTCGATCAAGAAATATGGCCGAAGCAGGCGCTGCACCAAGCGCCGCTTCGGCCATCGCGTTCTTCATTTTCTACAGCCTCTAGAATCGATACTGCGCCCGCTCGACGACCTCGGGCGGGATAGTCAAGCCCATGCGGCGGGCGGCGTCCTCGTTGACGGCCAGGTCCAGCACCCGCTGGGTCTCCACGGGGGTCGTCGCCGGGTCGGCGCCTTCAAACAGAATGCGCAGCGCCATCTCGCCGGCTTGCCGGCCTAGTTTGACCTCATCGACGCCGTACGCGGCGGCGACGCCCCGCTGGGCGCTGGCGATATCCGACGCGATGACGGGGATCCGGAATCGCTCAGCCACGAACAATACCGACTCCAGCGCCGACACCACCGTGTTGTCCGTCGGGAGGAAAATGACGTCCACGTTGCCCACCAGCGATTCGGCGGCTTGCCGTACGTCGTTGGTGGAGACGACGGTGCGCTCGACCAGGGTGAGGCCGTAGCCCGCAGCCCACTGGCGGGCTTCCTCGACCTGGATGACCGAGTTGAGCTCCCCCGCGTTATACAAGATGCCGATGCGGCGGGCGTCGGGCATGATCTCCCGCACCAGCTTGATCTGCTCGCTGACGGGCGTCCAGTGGGAGGTGCCGGTGATGTTGCGGCCGGGGCGCTCAAAGCTCTCCGCAACGCCAGCGCCTACCGGATCCCGCACGCCGGCGAACACAATGGGAATCGTCTCCGTTAAGGCCGCCGCGGCCTGCACCGGCCCGGTGGCGATGGCAAAGATCAGGTCGACCTGGTCCCGCACGAACTTCTCGGCGATGGTGCGGGAAACGACGAAGTCGCCCTGGGCGTTATGGTACTCAAGAACGATGTCCTGGCCGATGACGTAGCCCGCGTCTTCGAGGGCTTGGATGAAACCGATGCGGAAAGCGTCCAAGGCCGGGTGCTCCACAAACTGGACAATACCGATGTGAACCGGTGCCGCCGCGGTGCCAGCGCTGAAGGCGGATACGACGATGGCACTCAGGAAAAGGGCCATAACCAGAACCCGCACCGGGCGCGCCGGTCGCACCGCAGTGGCAAGAGCTGCAACTCGCGCCAAGATTAGTCCTCCTTTTGCCTGTTGTGCTGCTGTAATGACAATGGCTGTTCGGCGTCCCGGAAGCGAATCCTGCGGCCCGACCGTTATGCACTTTGCATGCTTGTGGGCAGGGGTTGCTGGTTTTCGCTGCCGCGGGACAGCCATCCGGCACCGAAGAGATGGCCGTCTGGCACCTACCGGACGGTCATCGAGTCGGTGGGCACCAGGGGCGCCAGCCGTTCCGCCGTGATGCTGACCCCTTCGCCGTGGCGATCGATCTTGCCGGAAACGAGCAGCAGGGGACTGACGAACAAATCATCTCCCCAGCGCATGTAGACGTCTTCGAAGACGGTGATGTCGATCAGGCCCGTTTCATCCTCCAAGGTCAAAAACACCACCGTACGGCCGCTTTTGGTCGGCGGGCGATGGGGGCGGATGCTCAAGCCCGCGGCCGTGACCGGATGCCGGTGAGGCAATTGGGCTGCTTCGGCGCAGGTCCTCACGCCGCGCTGGCGCAGGCGCGGGCGCCAGTGCTGCATCAGGTGGCGCTCCACGGTCACGCCGAGGGCGTAGTACTCCCGCAAGTCCCGCTCGAGGGGCGGGAAATCCTCGAGCGCGGCTGGGGGCGTCTCCGTCCGCAGGTCCCAGTGCCGCTGGGCTTCCCGGGCGCGGCGGGCGCCGTCCAGCACCGCTGGCAATTGCCACAAAAGAGCACGGCGGTTGGGGTCGATGCTGTCAAAGGCGCCGGCCAGCACCAGCTGCTCCGCTTCCTCGCTGGTGAGCGGTGCCACCCGCTGGCAAAAGTCGGCCAAGGACGCAAAGGGGCGCTTCGCCCGAGCGTTCAGCACAGCGGCCAAGGTTGCCCCACTCAAGGAGCGGATCTGCCGCAACCCCACGCGGATGGCGCGATCGCTCTCCACCGTGTACTCCGGGGCGCTTTTGTTGACGCATGGGCCCCGCACGGCGACGCCCCGGCGCCTGGCTTCCCACAAGAGCGTATTGGGCGGGTAGTACCCCATGGGCTGATGTGCGAGCAGCGCCGCGTAAAACTCCGCGGGGTAGTGCTCGAGCAAATAAGCCGTCTTGTACGCGATGGTGGCGAAAGACGCAGCATGGGCTTCGCAAAAGCCGTAGCCCGCGTAGCCGGCGATGTAGCCAAAGATGGTGCGGGCCTGTTCGGGCGTGCATCCTCGCTCGACGGCTTTGGCCACAAACTGCTCGCCGATGCGGTCCATTTCCGCCTGTGAGCGGAAAGAGGACATCACCCGCCGCAGGCGGTCGGCTTCGCCGGGGGTGAAGCCTGCGATCTCACGGGCGATCTCGATCACTTGCTCTTGGAACAAAACGACTCCGTAGGTTTTCTCCAAGATAGGCCGCAGTTTGGGGTGGATGTAGGTGATAGGCTCCTGGCCATTGCGCCGGGCGATAAAGGGGCGCACCATATCTCCTTTGATGGGGCCGGGCCGGATGAGGGCCACCGACGCCACGATGTCCTCAAACTCCCGCGGGCGCAGGCGGGGGTGCAGGGCCCGCTGGGCGGGGGACTCCAGTTGAAATGCTCCGATGGTCTCGCCCCGGCGCAGGCGCTGGTATGTCTGATGGTCGTCGTCGGGAATGCGGTCGTAGTCAAACCCGGGGTTGTGCCGCTGGATGGCCCGGGAGGCGGTGTTGACCGCGCCTAGCATGCGCAGGAATAACAGGTCCAACTTCATGAGCCCCAAGGCTTCCACGTCGTCTTTGTCAAACTGGCTCATGACCACCCCTTTGGCCGACATCTGCAAGGGCGTGACATCCAGCAAAGGCTCGGCGCTGATGACGAGGCCGCTCGAGTGGGTGCCCAAATGCCGCGGCAGCGCGGCCAGCGCCTGGGCCAAGGCCATCCATTGGCGCCGCCGCTGGTCGCCGTCAAAGGAAACGGTTCTCAGTTCGGGGTAGCGGTGCAGGGCTCGCTCGATGGCGTCCGCCGGCAGATGGGGCATACGCTTGGCCACCGCGTCGATTTCCTCGGGTGAAAACCCCAGCACTTTGCCTACCTCCCGCAGGGCGCCGCGGGCGTGGTAGGTGTGGTAGGTGGCCACCGCTGCCACGTGATCCTGGCCGTAGCGTTCGTAGACATAGGCGGCCACCTCGTCCCGGTGTTCGGCTTCCAGGTCAATGTCGATGTCAGGCGGTTCGCCCCGCTCGATGGACAAGAAGCGCTCGAAGCGCAAGTTGCGGCGGAACGCGTCCACATCGGTCAGCCCAAGGCAGTAGGCCACCACCGAATCGGCTGCCGAGCCGCGGCCGCTGGTGCGGATGCCCCGGCTGCGGGCAAACTGGACCACATCCCACGCCACGAGGAAGTAGTCGGCCATATCCAAATGGTCGATAACGGCCAGCTCGCTGAGGATACGCTCGCGCAGAGCGGGTGAGACGCGCCCGTAGCGCCACGCGGCGCCGGCCCAGGTCAACTGGTGCAGCAAAGCTTGGGCCGTTTGGTTAGGAGGCAGGGGAAAGCGTGGGGGCTTGGGGCGACCCAGCACCAGCGCCGGCTGGCATCGCTCCGCCACCGCTAGGGCATTGACAAGCCCTTGCGGGTACCAGGCAAAGCGCTCCCGCATGACGGCTGGAGGGATCATGTGTCGCTGGTCGTTAAAAGGCCGGCTGGGGTGCGGATCCTCCACCGTAACGCCCAAAGCGATGCAGCGCAGGACATCGTGGACGGGATGCCGCTCCCGCGTCGTGTAGTGGACGTTGCCGGTAGCCACCGCTGTGAGGCCCAGGCGGTCAGCCAGCTCCACCAGGGCTTGGTTGACCGCGTGCTGGCCGGGCAACTCCGTCGCCTCCAGGGCCAAGATAAAACGGTCCCGGCCTAGGGCGTCACGCAAGCGCCGCGCGGCGGCTTCGGCCTCCTGGAAACGCCGCTGGTAAAGGAGGGCGGGGATCTCGCCCCGGCGGCAGCCGGAGAGAAACAATAGATCTTCTTTGTATTGGAAGATGTTGTCCCACGCGGCGCGCGGCTCACCCCGGGGATTGTCCAGGTGGGCCGCGGAGACGATGCGGCACAAGTTGGCGTAGCCCTTGGGCGAGGTGGCCAGGGCCAAAAGGTGGTGGCCGTCGGCCAACGTCAGCTCGCAGCCGATGATGGGCTTGATCCCGGCCGCCGTGCAGGCCTGCACGAAGCGGACCGCACCGCTCAAGTTGTCATGGTCGGTGAGGGCCAGCGCTGGGAGTCCCAAGTCCGCGGCGTGCCGCACCAACTCCTCAATGGCGCTGGCTCCGTCCAGAAAGGAGAAGGGCGAGTGGACGTGCAGGTGCACGAAGCTCGCGTCAGTCATACACCCGGTACAACCTCCACTGGTTTGCCGCCACGTCCAGGTACAGTTCAAACAGCCCTCCTTCGGCCGTCTCCACCCGGAAAAAGCGCCATTCGCCTTCGCCGGCCCACCAGCGGCCCAGGTACGACCATTGGTCGACGATGCGGGCGATACGGTAGGTGCGGTTTTGCCAGCGAAAGCGCGCCGGTTGCCCGCCCAGCGGCGCGACTTTGACGGGGGCGTCCACCAGGCGCATGCCGCATCACTCCGCCAGCCAGTAAAAGCGGTTCATGGCCTCATAGCGAGCCACGGCTTCGCGCACATGACCCGCAAAAAAGGTAGTGCGGGTGGGCAAACCGGCCCAACTATCCGGCCGCGCCGGATGAAGAAAGGTGTGGCCGAAGCGGGCGCGGATAGCGGCCAGCGCTGGGTGGTGGCGGGGGCCATTAGGACCAGCGGGATCCCAGAGCAGCGTCTGCCGCCCCAGATGGGCGGTGGGGAAAATTTCCAGCACACAGTCGCCGGGGATCTCCGGATTGCTGGAAATCTCCGAGGATGTTGTCCGGCCGCTTTTGCCGTGGGCCAACTGTACCAGCAGCTGCTTGGCCGCATGGGCAGCTGCCCGGGCCAGCTGGCCGGCATCGGCGATCGGAGGCGTAAAGCAGCGCTCGTGCCGCTTTTCGCCCCAGGCAATCGCCAGCCGGGCGCACGCTTGGCCCGCAGCGTGCAGGCGATCGATCATGCCGGTCGCCGCCTGCGCGATGGCGGTTTCCAGGCGCTCGGCATCGGTACCGGCCAAAGATTCGGCGGGGATGCGGTGCACAAGTCGCTCCGGGGGATATATCGCCCGCACCGGCCGCGGATCACGGCCGCGCGCCCAATCCATCAACCGTTCAGCATGGGCGCCGATGTACCCCTGCAAAAGCTCTCGGGGGCTGGACAACAGATCTCCCAGGGTGTTTACGCCCAGTGTCGCCAAAGTGGCCCGGACGTCTAGAGCGAGTTCGGGGATAAAGGCGACGGGGAGCCGGGCGGCGAACGCCCGCATTTCTGCCTCAGGTACCCAATAACCGCCGGGAATCGGCTGGACGGACAATCCGGCGCGGGCCGCGTCAATCCCCGGAGAGACCAGGGCGCCCGCGGCAAAACGGCACGGCGCCACGCCTAAGCGGTAGGAAGCGACCGCAAGGGCCTCTGCCAAGCGGGCGGCCAGCGCCGGCACCGGTGGACCGCCGGTCCAGTCCATCCACACGCAGTCCGCCACAGGCTCGACCACAGGCGTCAGCTCGGAGCACAAGTCGCAGACGGCGGGTGTCGGTGGGATCCGCAGACACGCGATGACAGGCATGCCATCGGGTCCTCCCTACGATCAAGTGTTCGGGGATCTTTATCCTAACATATGTTCGGTCTTGGGCGTCAAGCCGAACAGAGGCGGTTATCGACCGGAAACGGCTGGCAGCGTGGCGGGAGCAACCGCGCGAGGGCACGCCGCCGGTGTCCCCTTTCGCATAATCCCGCGTGCAGCCGCGGAGATTGATCCGGGACTCGTCGCCGGATTCCCCGGAGATTGCCTGACCCGGCGCGACGCGAAGGGCGTGATGCGCGGTTGTGGTCGCTTCTCAACCGCCTGCTGGGCAAGGGAGCGGCGCCGCAGCAGGACGCATCGATCAGACAGCCTGCTGTTGCCGGACGGGACCTGTTGGAACAGCTGGAAAACCTGTTTCAGGGCGCCGACGACGTCAAGATCCGCCGCATCACCCTGGGCGAAGAGGGCGCGGAAGCCGCCGTCCTATACATCGACGGCCTCGTGGATGCGGCCCGCATCGAGGAGACGCTCCTGCGACCTCTCATGTCCTGGGCCGGTCAGGCTTCGCCGGCAGAAAGGCGAGTTGTCGGCCGTACGCCTGAGCTGTTGGCCCAGCGGGTGCTGGCCGCCAGTGAAGTGGCGCTAGTCCGGGATTTGGAGGAAGCCTCTGCGGCACTTCTCCGGGGCGATGTGGTGCTGGTGCTGCAGGGCGACCGGCAGGGGCTTCAGATCACCAACCGGGGCTGGCAGTCCCGGCCGATCGAAGACCCGCTGCTGGAAGTGACCATCCGCGGGCCGCGGGACGGCTTCACCGAAAACGTCATGTGGAACACGGCCCTTTTGCGCCGTCGCCTGCGCGATCCAAGCCTGCGGGTGGAACTGTTTTCCATTGGCCGGCGCAGTCGTACGACGGTGGCGATGCTGCACCTGGCTAGCATCGCACCCGACCAGCTCGTGCAGGAGGTGCGTCGGCGCCTCAACGCCATCGATATCGACGGCATCCTGGACACTGGCTACATCGAGCAGCTGATCGAGGACAAATGGTGGTCACCGTTGCCACAGCACCTGCGGACCGAGCGTCCCGACCGGGCAGCAGCCGCCTTGCTTGAGGGACGCGTCGTGATCATCGCCGACACGACCCCCTTTGTGCTGGTCGTGCCTGCGACCTTCGACAGCCTCTTTCACAGCCCTGAGGACAGCTACGACCGCTGGTTTCCCGTCAACCTGCTGCGCTGGGTGCGGTTTCTGGCGTCGGTGTTAAGCCTGATCATGCCGGGGCTGTACGTGGCCTTGGTCGCGTATCATCCGGGGATTTTGCCCACAGAGTTTACTTTGCGCCTGATGGCTTCCCGCGAGGGCGTCGCGTTTCCTGTGCTGGTGGAAACTTTGCTGATGCAGTTTTTCCTGGAGCTCATCAAAGAGGCCGGTTTTCGCATGCCTAGCTCTATCGGGCAGACGTTTGGTATCGTGGGCGGCTTGATCCTGGGGGACATCGGCGTGCGCGCGGGACTCGTGAGTGACGCGATGGTGATCGTAGTGGCCATTACGGCGGTGAGCTCGTTTGCTGCCGTCGACCGGGAGTTGGGTACGGTGCTGCGCCTACTGGGACTGCCGGTCCTGCTGTCCGCTGCGGTGCTGGGACTTTATGGCCTGACGATGGCGCTGCTGCTGATCCTCGCCCACTTGTGCACGCTGCGCAGCTACGGCGTTCCCTACTTGGCACCCTATGGCTTTTACCCTTTGTCGGACTGGAAGGACAGCGTCTTTAGGGCGCCCCTGCGTCACTACCGCCACCGACCGGCTTATCTGAGCCCAAAGGATCCGCAGCGTATGGGGCGCGGCAGCCAGGGCGAAACCGGCGGGGAGGATTGAGCGGCCGTGGCCCGCCAGCCGGACAACGACGTCTTGCCCGTTCAGGCGCTGGCCATCATCGTCTGGAACGCCCTGGCAGACATCAACTTCCTGACCGCGCCTCGGGACATCGCCCAAGCGGCAGGCCGGGATGGGTGGCTGGCGGTCGTCCTGGCCTTTGGGTTCGTCGCCGTGGCCGCGTGGCTTCCCGTGCGGATCTGCCAGCGTTTCCCCGGCATGAGCCTGGTCGAGATCTCCCAGTATTTGCTGGGGCGGGTCGCCGGCGGGCTGTTGACAGTCCTTTACATCAGCTACTGGGTCGTAATTGCCGCCTTTGTGCTTCACGTCGAGTCCAATCTCATTACGACCACGCTGCTGATGGAAACGCCCGGCTGGGTGCTTACCGCCTATTTTGTCCTCGTTTCCACCTATCTCGTGTGGCATGGTCTTGAGCCGATGGCCCGCATGTTTTTGTTCTTCGTGCCTCTGTATTTGCTGCCGTTGGGCGCTTTGATGCTGCCCGTGTTCGTCGACGCGGAGCTCGGCCGCCTGCTGCCGGTGTTCAACGGGGACACAGAGGGGTTGGTGCGGGGCACATGGCTCACGT
Organism: Firmicutes bacterium ZCTH02-B6; assembly: GCA_002159155.1. Classification (GTDB taxonomy): domain Bacteria; phylum Bacillota; class Limnochordia; order Limnochordales; family ZCTH02-B6; genus ZCTH02-B6. Next base: position 16,833 of record LZRQ01000032.1, on the reverse strand, counting down.
TTGCCCATGGCTTTGGCATCAGCGTCGTTTGGATGGTGATGCCTCACCTCCGGCCGACGAAGCGGGCTGGGCGCGCTGCCCTGGCAGGCGTCGCCTTTGTGGCTTTGCCGGCAATTGCCCTCACGGCGGTGATTTTGGCTGTCTTGGGTCCCGAGGAGGTGGCGGCACAGACTTATCCCACGCTGCTTTTGTTCGAAATGATTGAGGTGCCTGGCTTCATGGGGTTTCGGCTGGACCCCCTGTTTTTGGTGGTATGGCTCGCGATGGCCTTTTCGACGGTGGCGTTGCTGCAGTACGCCGCCGCATCGGCAACCGGCAGGCTGCTTGGGCTTGCCAGCAACCGGTGGCTTGCCGTTGGCTTTGGGGCTGTCCTCGCGATGCTGGGGGCGTGGCCGGTTAAGCAGATGGATCTCATTCTTTGGAGTCAAGAGCGGATACCGTGGGCCGTCACCGTGACTGCGCTGGGATTGCCGCTGGTGTTGTTCGTGTTGGGCCATTTGCGTCGGCCGCCTGCGACAGGGAGGCGTCCTGGGTGAAACCGAGGGGGGCCATGGTGGTGCTCGCCTTGACGGCGACGGCCGCCTTGCTGGGCGGCTGCTGGGACTATCTGGATCTCGAGCGCCGGGGGCTCATCATGGCCATCGGCGTCGACTCAGACCCGGAAAACCCCCAAGGGCTGCGGATGTCCGTAGAACTGCCCGCGCCCGCGACGCAAGCGGAGCAGTCCACTGAGGGCCAGGGTGGACGTTCGCGCAAGGTGGTGATGCAGGCCTCTGGCGCCTCCGTCATCGAAGCGGCCAACCGCCTGCGCGGGGAAATGGACCGGGAGCCGCTGTGGACCCAGGTGCTCGCGCTGGTGGTAGGGGAATCGGTGGCCCGAGAAGGCATCTCCCGGGTGCTAGACGCTTCGATGCGTTACGACCCGCTCAATCTACGTGCCTTGTTGTACTTGACGGACGGCGAAGCGCAGCCGCTGCTGGAGTATGTACCCGACGGTCATTCCTTGACAGCGATGGTGTTAAGCAGCTTTGCGAGCCAGGCTCCCTTTTATCCCGAGGCCATCCGGCCGAGGGATCTGATGTCCATCCATCGGGATCTGAGAGAGCTGGGCAGTGCTGTGGTGCCGCGCGTTACCGTCGTCGGCGAGCGGCTGCACATGAGCGGGGGAGGGGTGTTGCATGCAGGGGCGCTGGTGGGCTGGCTCGATCCCGAGCAGACTGCGGGGACAAACTGGCTGCTGGGATGGATACAGTGGGCGCCGATCCTGTTTGCGTGCCCGGGGCACCCGCAGGGGCAAGTGGTCGTGTTGGCGCGGCTGGTTGGCCACCGGGTCGACGTGACGTTAGCCCAGGGGCTTCCCCGGTTTCACGTCAGGATCAGCATCGCCGGCCGCGTGGTGGAGATGGCCCGCTGCCCGTTAGACCTGGCGAATCCCAGGGAACTGAAGCAGCTGGCCGATGCCATGACGGGAACTGTCCGGCTGCAGGCGGAAAAGGCGTTGACCCGAGCTCAAAAGGAGCTGCAGGTAGACTACCTCCGCTTGGGGGAGCAGTTGCGGCGCCGGTATCCCCAAGTGTGGCAGGCCCTCGATTGGGACGCGGTGTTTCCGGAAACCGAGGTCGACATCGAGGTCCTGGCGGCGCGCGCAGGGATCGAGTCACCGGGGCTCGTGCGGTGGGCGGTGCCGTACCGGTGACACGCCCGTAGGGAGCCCAGGCGTCGCAGCCAGCGCGTTGTCCGTGGCACCCAACGCGGCGTCCGTGGCGTCCCGCGCGGCGGGGGAGGCGGGAGCAGGGGCACGTACCCAGTGCCGCAGGAGTTGCCGCTCGACGATACGCTTTCCCCAGTGGGGCAGGCGGCCTGCCAGAAATAGCCGAGTGCGCACGCGCCCTTGCTGTGGGGCAGGCGTGCGGATGGACAGGAGTCCCCGGCCGGGTCCTAGGTCTGCCAGGCAGACCATGACCGAACGGTAGTCGGCAGGCGAGGCGAGACCTAGGTCGGCAGCGATGTTGGCCGCGGCGACGCGCGCCTGTTGCTCGGCCATCAGGCCCGTCTTAGGCCCTGGAAACGCTACGCAGTCGCCGGCGGCGAAGATGTTGATGTAGGCCCGTGAGCGCATGGACTGGTCCGTGATGACAAAACCGTCGGCGTCGGTCAGATACGGCACCTGTCTGAGAAAGGCGGGGCCCTGGTACGCCGGCAGCATGATCAGCAGCGAAGCCGGCAGTTCATAACCGTCCCCAAGCACCACGCCCGTAGGCGTCACCTGGTCGATAAAGGTGTTGGTTAGGAGCCGAATGCCCGCTTGACCTAACCAGCGGCGTGCCACCTGGCTCGCTCTTGTGCCGCCAACGGTGTAGGGGTCGTCCTCGTAGGTGACAAACGTTATCCGGCAACGATCGCCTAGGCCGTTGCGCTGAAAATAGTCCGCGGCCTGGAAGGCGAACTCATACGCGGGACACGTGAGCGGCGAGTAAGGGTGTAATGCCACGACCACGTGTCCCCCACGAAACGTCTCGACGGCTTGGCGCAGTGTCATTGCCTCCCGCAGCCAAATGGGCACATGGCAGCGCCCGGGCCAGCCGGGCGGCGTCTTGGGTGGGGAGGTCGCACCGAGGGCGATGACCAGAAAGTCGTAGCTGTAGCGTCCTCGCCGTCCGTAGACGGTCCCAGTTGCGGGGTCGAGGCCTTCCACCTCATCATGGATGAACTCGATGCCGTGCGCCTGGAGAAGCTGGGGCAGTGGGGCGACGATGTCCTTGGGCTCGCGCTGGCCAAAGGCGAGCCACGGCAACGACGGGCGGAAGACGAAGGTGTCGGAGCGATCGATGAGGGTGATCCGAATCCGCTGCCGCAGCAAGCGTCGGGCTGTCCTGGCCGTCTCAAGTCCCGCGAAGCTGCCGCCGAGGATGACGAGGCGCGTCATGTCCACCCCCCGCGCTAGTGTGTCGCACACCACTGGCCTTATGCCGTGCGGGCGCTGCGGCGACGTTGGGCGACAGCATGGCGCATCCGCTGCCGGGTCAAGCTACCTGCTGGGGACCGGATCGGCACCCCGTGGGGCAGGGGACCGGCGGATGACGAGGCGACAACATAGGAAAGACGCAGCGCGGGGGACAGAGGGGATTGCCTTGTTTTGGCCGCTGGCCCTCGCTATCGCGGCCATAGCCGGGCGGCGGCTGGCGGTATCGTCCGTGCGGGATGGACTGCAACACGCCGTGCGAACCTTGATGCTGCGGCTGCAAAACGATCCGTACCCGGAAAATTTGTGGGAGATGGTGAGTGCCACCAGAAGGCCTGGCCCGCAAACGATCCTTGAAAACGGGTTGCGGGCTGAACACGGGGCCTTGCTGCACCGCCCGCTGGGCAGCCCCCGCCGCTGGCCCAACCTGGAAGCCCTCGTGTTCGACGGTGCACAGCTGGCCCGCCGGCCAGCGGTGCACGATGTGCCGGTGGACATGGCCGTCACCCTTGGCCCGCGGGCCAAAAGGCCGCTTAAGGTGGATATCCCGATCCTCGTGTCGGGCATGGCCTACGGCCTTGCCTTGAGCCGGCGCGCCAAAGTGGCGCTGGCCCGGGGGGCGGCCCTGGCGGGCACCGCCAGCAACAGCGGCGAGGGGCCGGTGTTGCCGCTGGAGTGGCAGGCTAACCCGAAGCTGATCGTCCAGTATCCCCGTGCTCGGTGGGGCGGGGATCCGGTGGCGTTGCGTCATGCCGCCATGGTAGAGGTCCACTTGGGCCAAGGAGCGTCCACGGGCGTCGGCGGCGAGGTGGTGGGCGCGCGCAGCAACCGCCGGCTCCGCCGGGAGCTAGGCGTTGGTCCGGGGGAGCCCGCCGTTATCTACTCGCACCATGACGCGCTCAAGACTCGTTCGCTGCGGGAGCTGGTAGACGAGCTCAGGTCGGAGACGGACGGCGTCCCTATCGGCGTGAAACTCGCGCCTGGCCGCCGGCTCGAGCAAGACTTGGAGGCGTGCCTGGCCGCCGGCGTGGACTACATCGCCCTCGACGGCGCCCAGGCCGCCACCAAGGGGAGTCCGCCCATTCTTCAGGACGACTTCGGTTTGCCGACCCTCTACGCATTAGTGCGAGCGGTGCGGTTTCTAGAAGCCAGCGGGGCCAGGGAGCAGGTGAGCCTTATCGTAGGCGGCGGGCTTTACACCCCCGGCGATTACCTGAAAGTGCTCGCCCTCGGTGCGGACGCGGTGTACATCGGCACCGTGGCCTTATTTGCTGTCTCCCACGGACAAGTGTTCAAGGCGATGCCGTGGGAACCTCCGACACAGCTAGTATTTTTTGGCGGACATCAGGAGCACGAGCTGGACGTGGACGAAGGGGCCTATCGGCTAGCCAATTATCTGCGAGCGGCCGCATGGGAAATGGCGGTGGCCGTGCGGGCGCTGGGAAAGACGGCGGTGCGGGACGTTTCCAAGGAGGACCTCATGGCGTTGGATGAGCTGACGGCGCGTCTTTGCGACGTGCCAGTAGCTCACCATGCGCCCGCCCCGAGGCACCGGGAGGCCTCATCGCCTCTTGGGATTCCAGCGGGGACATGATGGAGGGCAAAGAGGAGGGAACGGGATGAGGACCGTTATCTGGGTGGCGGTGGCCATCGTGCTGGTGCTCGCGGCGCTGACCTATGGGCGGGCGCTGCTTGCCCCCACGGAGCCGGCTGCGGTGCGGGAGCTGACGGTGCATGGGTTTGAATACGATTTCGACCCGAAGGAACTGACCGTTCACCGGGGAGAGACGGTGCGGCTCTTGGTTCGCAATACCGGCACCATCGAGCATGACCTGACGATTCCGGACTGGGACGCGGCGACGCCGCTCTTGTCCCCAGGCGAGGAAGCCATTCTTGAGTTCCAGCCGACGCGTTCGGGGACATTCCGGTTTCTCTGCACCGTGCCCGGCCACAACGAACTTGGCATGAATGGCACGATCCGGGTTGAGTGAGGGGGGAGGACTGCGGGCACAGGGAGAGAAAGATGGCCGGGTATGGCTGCAGCCAGGAGGAGGTCGGCTAAATGGCCCATCCGCACGCGGCGCCCGGCTCGGAACCCGCCATCGTCGTCGAAGGGCTGGTCAAACGTTACGGCTCCGTCACCGCCGTGGACGGGATCAGCTTTACGGTCGCGCGCGGCGAAACCTTTGGCCTGCTCGGGCCCAACGGCGCTGGTAAGACCACAACGCTTGAGATCATCGAAGGCCTGCGCAAGCCCGACGGCGGCCGCGTTTTTGTAGGAGGCGTCGACGCGCTGGCCGAACCTAAGCGCGCCCGCGCCCTGATGGGCGTGCAGCTGCAGGAGGCCGGCCTGTTTGATCTCCTGACCGTGGCCGAAACGATTCGTCTTTTTTCCCGCTTTCACTACCGCCGGGCCGACGAGCGAATGCTCTTGGCACGACTGCAGTTGGAAGATAAGGCCAATGCCCGTGTCGGGACGTTGTCCGGCGGCCAACGGCAGCGCCTGTCCATTGCCCTGGCGCTCGTCAACGACCCCGAAGTGGTATTTCTTGATGAGCCCACGACGGGCCTCGATCCCCAGGCTCGCCGCAACTTGTGGGATGTCATACGGTCCATTCGAGAAGATGGACGCACCATCGTACTCACCACCCATTACATGGACGAAGCTGAAACGCTGTGCGACCGGGTCGCCATCGTCGACCATGGCCGGCTTATCGCCTTGGACACGCCGGGGGCGCTCATCCGGCGCTACGCCCCGGGGGTGCGGATCCATTTGACGCCCCCGGACGGCAGGGCGGCTGTACTCGCGGAGGCCTTGCGTCCGCTGCCCGGGGTCACCCAGGTCGCTGTCGACGACCAAGGCGAGGTCGTCGTCTACACCAGCAGCTTTGAGGAAACCATCGCCGCCCTCGTCCGCCTGGGTAGCGATGGCGCCATCCGGTACCAGTCCCTCCGGGTGGAGGCCGCCAATCTCGAGGATGTGTTCCTCCACTTAACAGGCCGCCGCTTGCGGGATTAGGCTGGCACAGATGATTTGGTGCCCGGACGTGCAAGCGAGCGGCCGGGTGGAAAAGCCGTTCGCGTGGGAGGGATTGTTGTGCTCGCAGGCATCTGGGCTGTCACCGGAATGGCGTTGCGCATCTTTTGGCGGGATAAGCACGCACTGTTTTGGGGTGTCGCGTTTCCGCTGATGCTGATGGGGTTAATCGGTACGGTATTTGGCAACGCAGACAATCTCACCCTTCGAACCGCCGTGGTCTTGCCCCAACCATCGCACCCGCTGGCAGATGGGATTCTCCAGGCGCTGCGCAGCGTCGCAGCCCTGGAAGTGACGGTCGAAGAGGAAGCATCGGCGGTGGCGGCCTTGCGCCGGGGCGAGCGCAGCCTGGTGGTGGTGTTGCCCGGTGAGGAGGCCGTGCGAGCGTTGGCGGGCGGCGCCGCGGCCGCGCCCGTAGCGGGTCCGGCTCCCGTGCGGGTCTACTACGACGAATCCCGCATGCAGGTGGCCCAGGCGGGGCTAGGGGTCATCCGAGCCGTGGTGGGGGAGATGAATCAAACCATCACTCAGCGCCGCGACGTGCTGGCAGTGGAAGCGGCGGGCGTGGCGGCGGAGCCGTTGTCTATGTTCGACTTCCTCTTGCCTGGCATCTTGGCCATGGCTCTCATGCAAAGCGGGCTCATGGGGGTGTCGGCGGTCCTCACCGGTTACCGGGAGCGGCTGCTGCTCAAACGAGTGCTGGCGACACCTTTCCCTCCCGCCGCCTTTTTGGCGGGCTTGATCGCTCGCTTTACCTTGACCAATATGATGCAAGGACTTATTGTCGTGACGGTAGGGGTGCTGCTCTTCGGCGCCCGGGTCGTGGGCAGCTACCTCGACCTCCTAGCCTTGATGCTCCTGGGATCTGTAGCCTTTCTGAGCATCGGCTTCGCCATCTCGTCGGCTTCGAAGACGGCGGAGGCGGCCAATACCTTGGGCAGTGCCGTGGCGTTTCCGATGATGTTCCTCTCGGGCACCTTCTGGCCCCAGGAGTTGATTCCCGAAGGATTGCGGCCCCTCGTGCAATACTTGCCCCTGACGCCTTTGGTGGAAGCTATGCGAGCCGTGGTGCTCCGGGGGGAATCCTTGGCGGCTCATGCGGGCGGGTTGCTGTATTTGGGAGCGTGGGCTCTGGCAGCCGCCGTCGTAGCCGTCTGGCGTTTCCGATGGGAGTGATGGGTGTTTGATCGAGGTAAAAGGGTTGGAGAAGGAATACCGAGGGCGTCCCGTCGTGAAGGGCATTTCGTTTGACGTTCAGCCCGGTGAAGTGGTGGGGCTGATTGGCCCCAACGGGGCGGGCAAGACGACGACTTTGCGCATGCTGGCCACTACGTTGCGGCCGAGCCGGGGAACGGCGATCGTGGCCGGCTACGATATCGTCCAGGAACCGTTGCAAGTACGGGCGCACGTGGGGGTGCTGCCGACGGACCCGGGGCTGTACGGCCGCTTGACGGCGGCAGAAAACTTGCGCTTTTACGGCCAGTTATGCGGCCTTGGCGGGGCGGCCCTGGAACGGCGCATCGACGAACTGCTGGCGTGGTTGGGTTTGGCGGGCGCCAAGCACCAGCGGGTGGACGAGTTTTCCAAGGGCATGCGGCAGAAGCTGGCCTTGGCCCGGGCGGTGATCCATGACCCGCAGGTCCTGATTCTCGATGAGCCGACGGTTGGGCTGGATGTGCTGGCATCCCGCGCCGTCATCAATTTCATCCAGGAAAGCCGCCAGGCCGGGCGGAGCGTGCTTTTCTCCAGCCACTATCTGCTCGAGGCCGACCGGGTGTGCGACCGGGTCGCCATCATCGTCGGTGGCGAGATCTGCGCCTTTGGCACGCCGCAAGATGTGTGCCGGGCGGTGGGCGCGGCGACGCTGGAGGACGCCTTTGCCCACTGGGTGGAGCTGCGTGCAGGCGAGGTGAGCCGCCGTGTGGGCTAAGATCCGGGCGGTTTGGGTCAGGGAAATGCTGGACAGCGTGCGGGACAAGCGCACGCTTTACATGATGATCCTGTTGCCCATCGTGCTCATGCCGGTCATGACCTTGATCGGCCCGTTTATGACGGTGCGCCAGCAGGAGTCCTTGGCCGAGGAGGTGCCTGTGGCCGCAGTGGTCGGCGCCGAGCACCTGCCCGAGCTGGTGGGCTTGATCGAGGCCAGCGGGGCGCTGGCCATCGAGCGGCTGCCGGCCGGCGCGGATATCCCGGCTCTGGAGGAGCGCCTGCGCGAGGGTGACCTGCACCTCATTGTCGCGCTGCCCGCGGGGGCGGTGGACCGCCTTGTGGCGGAGCAGCCCGTTGAGATACAGATCGTGGTCGAAGCGGGCACTCGCCGTTCGGCCATGGCGGCTGAGATCTTCCGAGCGCTGCTGGGGCGCTACGGTGAACAGCTGGTGGGCATGCGCCTCGCGCAGCGGGGACTGTCACAGGAGCTCTTGGAGCCCTTTGTCGTGCAAGCGCGGGACATCACGCCCCGGGAGCGGCTGGCGGGGCAGCTGTTGGGCATGATGGTGCCGTTCTTTGTCGTCGTCTGGGCGGTCGCAGGGGGCATGTACACGGCCATCGATGCGGGGGCGGGCGAAAAGGAACGCAACTCCCTGGAGTGCCTGATTATGACCCCGGTGCCCGGCGTCGCCCTCGTGGCCGGCAAGTTCTTGGCCGTGTCCACCGTCAGCTTCGTTGCCGTCCTCCTGCTGATCGCCAGCACCAGCGTGTCGCTGTTGTACCTGTTGCCGCGCATCATCGGAGTCACGGACATGATCAGCGTCCAGCTGACGGTCGGGGGGCTCGCGGCCCTTGTCGCGACCATGGCGCTGTTTGTCGGGTTGGTGTCCGCAGTGCAACTGGCCATGAGCGTCTTCAGCAAGTCGTTCCGCGAGGCGCAGGCGTACGTCACGGCCCTCATGTTCGCGGTGATGTTCCCGGCGATGTACCTCATGTTTGTTGAGGAAACCGGGGCGGCGCTTTGGACGTACCTGATCCCGGTCCTCAACGTCCTGCTCGTCTGCCGCGAGGTGCTCATGGGCGCCGCCGCTCTCGCACCGGTGCTGGTTACCCTCGGGTCGCTGGTGGTGTGGCTCGCGCTGGCCTTTTGGCTCGCGGTCCGAGCGTTTACCCACGAGCGGGTGCTTTTCCGCACGTAGGTGCGGCAGCCGCAGTTGCCTACAGGCCGCCCCGCAACCAGAGCGGAGGGACGCGCTAAAAAAACGCAAGGGGCCCCGGCGCTAAGCCGGGGCCCTCGACGCGTCATCGTTCCTGATCCCGTTGCCCAGCCTCAACCGCCCAAGGCCTGGACGATGGCCCGGCAAAAGGCAGGCAAGTCCGTCGGGATCCGGGACGTGATGATATTGCCGTCGACCACCACTTCCTCATCGACGTACGTCGCGCCCGCATGGACGATGTCATCCCGGATGTTGCGCACGCAGGTGGCGCGCTTGCCTGCGAGAATGCCGGCCGAGGCCAGCACCCAGCCCGCGTGGCAGATGGCGGCCACGATCTTGCCCGCTTGGTGAGCCTCCCGGACGACGCGGACCATGTCGTCGTTCACCCGCATCAGATCGGGCGCATACCCGCCCGGGACGATGACGGCATCGAAGTCCGAGCCCTTGATGTCCCCGGCATTGACGTCGACCTTGACCGGGTAGCCTTCCTTGCTCCGGAAGACGTCCGACCGGCCAGTGCCGACAACCTGTACCTCTGCACCGGCTTCCTTAAGCCGGAGCAGAGGGTACCAGAGCTCAAGCACTTGGTAGTTGTCTTCGGCGAAAATCGCGATACGCTTTCCCGCTAGGCTCATCGGCATCCCTCCAGTGGATATGCTTCCGTCAGGCGTCGTGCCCTGAGGCCCGCGGCGGCTGCTTTCACAGCCGGCAGCAGCCGTTGGGGTTGCCGCACCCGCACTCCGCGGCGCCGTTGGCGCCGCCGGCAGATACGATGTTCAACAGGTACATGCCAAAGTTTTCCTTGAGATCCCCGCCGTGGCACTCGGGGCAGCGGGTTTCCGCCTTTTGGGACCAGGAGGTTTCCACCTCAAACTGGTGCCCGCAAGACTGGCAACGAAACGCGTAGGTCGGCACCGGCTGCCACCTCCTCGCAGCAGCGTGGTCACGACCGCACCGTGGGGCCGCGGTCGATCTCATTATATCAACTAGCGATCGCCGCTGGCGAGGCCAGCCGGCGCTTCAGTCGGTCACTGCCCCCTGTGCCGCCGACGACACGAGTTTAGCGTACTTGGCCAGGACACCCCGGGTGTAGCGAGGAGGCGGCGCTTGCCACGTGGCCGCCCGGCGGGCCAGCTCCTCGTCGGACAGGGCCACCGACAGCTCGCCCTTATCGCTGTCGATGGTGATGAGGTCCCCATCCTGGATCAGCGCGATGGGGCCGCCCACCTGGGCTTCCGGCGCCACGTGGCCGACGACGAGGCCATGGGTGCCGCCCGAGAACCGCCCGTCCGTGATGAGGCCGATGGATTCGCCCAGGCCTTTGCCGACCACGATGGCGGTTACCGATAGCATCTCCCGCATGCCGGGACCGCCTTTGGGCCCTTCGTAGCGGATAACCACCACGTCGCCGGGCTTGACCTCGTCGTTGAGCAGGGCCTTGGTGGCTTCCTCTTCGGAGTCAAAGACGCGCGCCGGACCGGTGATCCGGGTAACCTTGAGGCCGGCGATTTTGGCCACGGCTCCCTCGGGTGCGAGGTTGCCCCGCAGTACGACCAGCGGACCGGTGGGCCGCAGCGGGTCGCTCAAGGGCCGCACCACGTTTTGGCCGGGCTTGAGCCGGGGCAACTCGGCCAAGTTTTCGGCCAGCGTCTTGCCGGTGACGGTCAGACAGTCGCCGTGCAGGAGACCGGCGTCCAGGAGCTCCTTCATCACCGCCGGGACGCCCCCCACCTCGTGGAGGTCCTGGAACACGTAGCGGCCGCCCGGTTTCAAGTCGCCGATGTGGGGGACTCGCTTGCGGATACGCTCGAAGTCGTCATAGTCCAGGTCGACGCCGATGTGGTGCGCGATCGCGATCAGGTGCAGGAACGCGTTGGTGGAGCCGCCCAAGGCCATGACGACCGCAATGGCGTTTTCAAACGCCTCCTTGGTCATGATGTCCTTGGGGTAGATGCCCCGCTCCAAGAGATGCATGACCGCCCGCCCCGACGCTTCGGCGTCCTGCAGCTTCAGCGGCGATTCCGCAGGGTTGGACGAGCTGCCGGGGACGCTCATGCCCATGGCTTCGATGGCCGCCGCCATGGTATTGGCCGTGTACATGCCGCCGCAGGAGCCCGGACCAGGGCACGCGCGGCACTCGATGGCGTGCAGTTCCTCGCGGTCAATGTCGCCGCGGTTATAGCGGCCGACGGCCTCAAAGGCGCTGACGATGTCGATGTCCTGTTCCTTCCAGCGGCCGGGACGGATGGTGCCGCCGTAGAGGAACACCGCCGGCAGCCCCAAGCGCGCGATGGCGATCATGCAGCCCGGCATGTTCTTGTCGCAGCCGCCGATGGCCACTACGGCGTCCAGCCGCTCGGCTTGCACGACGGTTTCGATGGAGTCGGCGATCACCTCGCGGCTGGGGAGGGAAAACCGCATGCCCTCGGTGCCCATGGAGATGCCGTCGGACACGGTGATGGTGTTAAAGATGAGAGGAGCGCCGCCAGACGATTTGACGCTGGCTTTGACTCGCCTTGCAAGTTCATCGATGTGGATGTTGCACGGAGTAACCTCGCTCCAGGTGCTGGCTACACCGACCATAGGCTTTTTGAAGTCGTCGTCGGTGAAGCCGACGGCCCGCAGCATGGCCCGGTTGGGGGCGCGCGTCTCGCCCTCGCTGATGACAATGCTGCGGGTGCGCAGATCCTTTTGGACGGCCGTGTCGGACAAGGGTCGCGCCTCCTCGTTCAAATTTCCCAAGGGTTTTGCCAAGACCAGGCGGAAATCCTGTCCCGGAGGTGGTATCGGTGCAGGCGATTCGCGTCCAGAGACCCGGTGGACCGGAGGTGCTTGAGCTCGCCGAGGTGCCGCTGCCGGAACCGGGCCCGGGGCAAGTGCGCATCAAAGTCGAGGCGGCGGGGGTCAACTTCATCGACGTGTACCACCGCAGCGGTTTGTACTCGCTGCCGTTGCCCTTTACGCCCGGAAGCGAGGCGGCCGGCCTGGTGGACGCCGTCGGGCCGGGGACAGAAGGTTTGGCTCCAGGAGACCGCGTCGCCCACGCGATGCAGCTGGGGAGTTATGCGCAGTACCAGGTCGTGCCGGCTGACGCGCTGGTCAAGGTGCCCGAAGACGTTTCGCTGGAGGATGCGGCTGCCGCCATGCTCCAGGGCATGACCGCCCACTACTTGGCCACAAGCACCTTCCCGCTCGGGCCCGGTCACCGGGTGTTGATCCATGCGGCGGCGGGAGGCGTAGGTCAGCTGCTGGTGCAAGTGGCCAAGCTGCGGGGCGCGACCGTGTTTGGCACCGTGTCCACGGAGGAAAAGGCGCACCTCGCCCGTGAGGCTGGGGCCGATGAGGTGATCCTCTATACCGAGACTGACTTCGAAGCCGAGGTGCGTCGCCTGACCGACGGGCGCGGCGTCGATGTGGTGTACGACTCGGTGGGCCGTACGACTTTTGAGGCGAGTCTCCGCTGCCTGCGGCCGCGCGGCATGCTGGTGCTATTTGGCCAGTCGAGCGGGCCGGTGCAGGCTTTCGATCCGCAGCTGCTCAACAAGTACGGATCGCTGTTTTTGACCCGCCCGTCCTTGGGCCACTATATTGCCGACGCGCAAGAACTGGCGGCTCGGGCTGGGGAGCTTTTTTCGTGGATTCGCTCGGGCAAGCTGCGCCTGCGCATTGACCGGACGTTGCCGTTGGCCCGGGCGGCGGAAGCCCATCGGCTGTTGGAAAGTCGCGCCACCGCGGGCAAGCTGCTGCTCCGGCCGTAGGCCGCTGCACAGGGGTGGGCGGTCCCGTGGGGCCTCAGATACTAGGGGACGCGCGGGAGATTCTCCCGTGACGCGTGAGAGGACACGAGAAGTCCCGCGGAGAACAACAATGGAAAATGACAATGTTCAGCGCACGTCGATTGGCGTGGATTCACGTCGCGTCCCCTGGGGGCGCAAGCTGATCAATTCGGAGGGGACAATGGGACATGTCCAGGGGGCTTAAAGCGCTGGTCTGGGTCTCGGTGGTCGGCATGTTCTTGACGCTCCTCGCGGGCGCGCTGGTCACCAAGACCGGATCAGGCGAGGGCTGCGGCGCGTCGTGGCCCCTGTGTCACGGCCGGTGGCTGCCGGAAGCCAACATCGAATCGATCATCGAGTACAGTCACCGGGCGGTCACCGGGATTACGGGCATTGCGGTGCTCGTGTTCTCCGTGCTGGTGTGGCGGCAGTACGGCTGGCGGCCGGAGCTGCGGTTTTTGGCGGGTGCGTCGGTGTTTTTCCTGCTGCTCCAGTCGTTCTTAGGCGCATGGGTGGTTCTTGCACCCCAGCCCGACTGGATGTTGGCGCTGCACTTTGGCGTTTCCCTGGCGGCGTACGGCGGCGTTTTTTTGGCTGGTGTGATGCTCTACCAGCTGCACGGGCGCGGCACCGGGCGACAGACGCCGGTATCGAGCCGGTTGCGCAGTTGGGCCTGGTTCAGCCTCGTCTACGTATACGTGGTGGTCTACACGGGAGCGTACGTGCGGCACACCAACACGATGCTCGCCTGCTTGGACTGGCCGTTATGCAACGGGCAGCTTATCCCGCCGCTGTCGGGTGAAGTCGGGATTCAGTTTGCCCACCGGCTCGCGGCGGCCGGAGCCGTGTTCGTTCTCCTTTGGCTCGTCCGCTTGGCCCATGCCGAGCGGGAGAGCAGGCCCGACGTATACCGCGCAAGCCTGTGGGCCATAGGCCTGTTAATGGGGCAGATCGTGAGCGGTGGCCTGTCGGTGCTGACGCAGCTGGCGCTGCTGGTGATGATGCTCCACAGCGCCATCATCACCCTCATGTTCGGCGTCGTCGCCTACATCTGCCTGCAGGCGACGCCCGAGCCGGCTGACGTCAAGGCGCCGGGGGGGCTCTTGGCGCCTTCGCCGATCCGTTAGCCGGGTGGTCAAGCAGCGACCAGCCATTGCGGACAAACAAGGCCCCGGTGAGGAACGAGCCCGCCGGGGCCTTGGCGCGAGAAAGGGCGGGATTTCGCCCGCCCCTCCGGTGTCAAGGTCGTGTCAGTGTCAGTTCGGTAGGTTAGCCGATAACCGTGACGTTGCCGGCCTGGGGACCCTTCTGGCCCTGCACAATCTCGAACGTGACCCGCTGGCCTTCCTCCAACGTCCGGAAGCCCTCAGCGTTGATTGCCGTGAAGTGCACGAACACATCACCCTGGCCGTTGTCCGGCTGGATGAAGCCGTAGCCCTTCTCCGCGTTAAACCACTTGACCGTTCCTTCTTGCAAAAAATACTCCTCCTCACGGATAGTGCCATCCCTGGTCGGGATGTGGCCCAACTATATCACACGTACCTGTCGTTGTCTACATGAAATTTTGGAAACGCGTCGACACCGTCGGATTGCGTTCTCCAGTCCCTTCCCGGCAGGGACAATCGCCCCTGCCACCGAAGGAAAGGGACGATCCGCGGGACGCACAGGCTGCCGCGCTGGGCTCTGCGCTTCGCACCGCGGCCGACGTCAGGGAGGAGAGACAACAAGGAGCGCCATGGCTACTTGGGCGGATTTCCAGAAGCTTGACATTCGCGTCGGGCGGGTCGTCTCCGTGGAAGATTTTCCCGAGGCCCGGAAACCGGCGTACAAGCTGACCATTGACTTCGGACCCCTGGGGATCAAGCGTTCCAGCGCGCAGATCACCGACCTCTACAAAAAGGAAGATCTCGTCGGCCGGTTGGTGGTCGCCGTCGTCAACTTCCCGCCCAAGCAGATTGCAACGTTCATGTCCGAGGTGCTCGTGCTGGGCGCCATGGACCCGGGCGGGGTGGTGCTTTTGGCGCCTGACCGGGACGTGCCGCTGGGGACGCCCATCGGCTAGGGCCTTCCTGATCCTGCGGAGTATGCCGCCACGGTGTGGCAGCGCGGAAGTATGGGCGGATCCACCGCTCTATTTTGCTCCTCGAGGAGGATACCAAAGGAAATGGGCGACCGGGAAGACAGGGAGTTTACCCTCGGACTATTAAGGGATCTCACCGGCGCCGCGGGTGTGCCCGGCTTTGAGCGGGAGGCCCGCCAGGTGATGGAAAGGTACCTAGCCTCGTTGTCGGAGGTTAGCCGGGACCGGTTAGGCAGCGTCATCGGCCGCAAGGCGGGCATGGCTGACCGTCCCCGTGTGATGCTCGCCGGGCATTTGGATGAAGTGGGCTTCATGGTGTCGCTCATCACCGACGATGGCTTCGTGCGGTTTCAGGCGTTGGGCGGCTGGTGGGACCAGGTGCTCTTGGCCCAGCGGGTGGTCATCAAGACTCGTCAAGGTGACGTCATGGGCGTCATTGGTTCCAAGCCCCCGCATGTGCTCGCGCCCGAAGACCGCAAGAAGATGGTCGAGAAAAAGGACATGTTCATCGACGTGGGGGCGTCCAGCAAAGACGAAGCGCTGGCCATGGGGATCCGGCCAGGTGATCCCATTGTGCCCTACAGCGAGTTCACCTTGTTGAACAACGAGCGGCTGGTACTGGCCAAAGCCTTGGACAACCGGGTCGGCTGCGCGTTGGCAGTGGAAGTGCTCCGCCGGCTGCAGGATGCCGAGCACCCTAATACGGTTTACGGCGTCGGGACGGTACAGGAGGAAGTGGGGCTGCGGGGTGCCCAGACGAGCGCTTACGCCATCGAACCCGACGTGGGCATTGCCCTTGAGGTGTCCATTGCCGGCGACGTGCCGGGCATGAAGCCCGAAGAAGCCCAAAGCCGATTGGGCAAGGGACCGACTGTCCTCTTGTACGATGCAACTCTTGTGCCCAACGTCCAGCTACGGGATCTGGTCATCGACGTGGCCGAAGCCGAAGGCATTCCGCTCCAGTTTGACGTAATGCCGGGCGGCGGGACGGATGCCGGCCGTATCCAGTTTTTTGGCCATGGCGTCGCCAGCATCTGCATCGGGGTTCCAACCCGCTACATCCACAGCCATGCGGGCATTATGCACTTGGACGATTTCGAGGCGGCTGTCCGCTTGGTGACGGCCCTGGTGCGGCGGCTGGACGCGGACACGGTGGCGCGGCTGTACGAGTAACGCAGCGTTGCGAAGGAGGAACCGGCTTGGCGGCCGTTCTCGACCTGGGCCCGGTGCGGATACACTGGCTGCGGGGTGGAAGGTTCCGGCTGGACGGCGGGGCCATGTTTGGCCCGGTGCCTAAGCCCCTGTGGCGCCGTCGCTACCCGTGTGACGAGCACAACAGCATCCCTATGCAGGCGTATCCGCTGCTCGTAGAAACGCACGGGGCGCGTCTCCTCATTGAGGCGGGCCTGGGTGCGGGACTGACCGAAAAGCAGCGTCGCAACTTCCGCGTGGAGGCCTTGCCGGCCTTGGAAGAGGATCTGGCTGCCTTGGGGTTTTCTCCAGAGGATATCGACTATGTGGTCTACACCCACATGGACTGGGACCACGTAGGCGGCGGCGTGCGCCACGACGCGGGCGGTACGCCTGCATTTCCCCGTGCCCGCTATATCATCCAGCGAGCCGAGTGGGAGGCTGCCGTCAACCCCGACAGCCGCACGCGCAACGGCTACTGGCCGCAAAACTGGCAGCCGCTTTTGGCCGCCGGACAGGTCGAGTTGGTGGATGGGGACGTGGAGCTGGTGCCGGGGGTGCACTTGCACCGGACGGGCGGGCACACCCACGGGCACCAGGTGGTGCGCATCGAGGCGGGTGAGCGCACCGTGCTGCAC
>LZRQ01000031.1 GCA_002159155.1 Firmicutes bacterium ZCTH02-B6 | reverse complement strand
GGCTGACCTCGCTGCCAGCCCCACCCCCATCGGCCTGCCCGGCCTCGTTCACCGCTCGCTGGAGCAGCCGGCGCACCCGCGGTACCCACGTGTGCTGGCGCAGGTCGGCGGCCACGGCAGCTAGCCCTTGGGCGCGAAAGTACCGCAGCCACGCGTCGGTAGCCCCAGGGTCGGCCAGGTCAGCCTTGCCCAAAAGGAGAACGCGCGCAAGACCCCGCCTCCCTTCCAAGAGAGACGGGTGGCGACTGCTGGCCGGGATACGGGCGTCGATGACTTCCAATACCGCGTCAACCAGTTTGAGGCGAGCCTTGAGCTCCCGGGCCGCCTTGGCCATGTGCCCCGGGTATCAGTGCAGCTGCAGCTCCACCGTGGGCGCCCCCACCCCGCAGGCCCACCAGGGCCCATGGTTTAGTCAAAAGAGGCCAGCACCGTGGGCGTGCGCACCAGCCCAACGCGGCCCGGCGGCCAGTAAGCAAGGCGCGCTAAGCCGACGACCAGTTCCATGGGGACTGGCCCGACGTCGGGATAGCGGCTGTCATCGGAGTTGTTGCGGTTGTCGCCGAGCACAAAAACATGCCCCGGGGGGACCGTGACCGGACCGAACACGCCCCGCATGGGACCAAGTACGTAAGGCTCCTCGACCGGCCGGCCATTGAGGATCAAGCGCTGCCCGGCGATGAGCACCTCGTCGCCCGGCAGGCCGATGACCCGTTTGATGAACTTCCGCCGGGGATCGGCCGGGTAGTGGAACACGATGATCTCCCCCCGCCGCGGCTCCCGCAGGCGGTAGGTGATCTTGTCCACCAGCAGCCGCTGGCCGTCCACGAGGGTCGGCTCCATCGAGCTGCCCTGGACGAGAAACGATTGGGCGACGAAGGTGATGATGAACGCGGCCAGGGCGCCCGCGATGACGAGCGCCTCGACGTACTCCCGGACCCGAGCCTTGATGGCCGATACGTCCCCGCCCGTGCTCATCCCCGGGGGCTCGTCCTCCTCAGGCGCGCTTTTCCTTCACCCTGGCGGCCTTGCCGGACCGCTCGCGCAGGTAATAGAGCCGCGCCCGGCGCACGTCGCCCCGGCGCACGACCTCGATCTTGTCTACGCGCGGCGAGTGCAGCGGAAACGTGCGCTCTACGCCGACACCCTGGGAAACTTTGCGGACGGTGAACGTCTCGCTCAAGCCCCCGCCGTTGCGGCGCAGGACGACGCCCTCAAACACCTGGATGCGCTCCCGGTCGGCCTCGACGACCTTGACGTGAACGCGCACCGTATCCCCCGGGCCAAATTCGGGCACGTCCCGCCGCATCTGCTCCTGTTCCAACTGACGAATGACATCCACGGCCAATCCACTCCTCATTCCTGACCTTGGCCTTAACCGCTCATCAAAAACCCTGTCGCCGCCGCGCCAACGCTGCGTGCGGCTCGCCTATTGTATCACGGGCCGGGAGCGGCCACAACGTCACGCCGGCCCCGATTCGTCGCCGGTTTCGCTGGCGTCGGCCTGCAGGGGCTCTGACCCGGCCGATGCCGCCTGGTCGGCGTCCACCTGCGCCGCTTCCGCCTGGACCTGCGCCAGCCACCGTCGATCCTCAGCGGTGAGCGGCGCCTTGTCCAGCAAATCCGGACGGCGCAACCACGTGCGCCGCAATGCCTCACGGCGGCGCCACTTGCGGATTTCCTCGTGGTGCCCGCTGAGCAGCACCTCAGGTACGGCCATCCCCCGAAACACCGCCGGCCGGGTGTATTGGGGATGGTCCAGCAACCCCTCTTCAAAGGACTCTTCCCGGGCCGACGCCGCTTCCCCGAGGGCACCGGGCAGCAACCGGCAAACGGCGTCCAGCACCACCATCGCGGGCAGCTCGCCTCCGGTGAGGATAAAGTCACCGATGGAGAGCTCCTCGTCAACGATAGTGCGCACCCGCTCGTCCACACCCTCATAGTGCCCGCAGACCAGCACCAGGTGCCGCTTTTGCGCGAGCTCCCATGCCCGCTTTTGCGTAAAAGGCGCTCCCTGCGGGTCCATGAGGATCACGTGACTGTCGGAGCCTTGCCGCACCGCCTCAATGGCGGCGAAGAGCGGCTCCGGCTTCATGACCATGCCCGGGCCGCCGCCGTAAGGCGTGTCGTCGACGATCCGGTGCTTGTCGGTGGTGAAGTCGCGAATGTTGACCAGGCGCACCTCCAGGATCCCCCGCTGGCGCGCCCGCCCCACAATGCTGTGGTCCAAAGGGCCCACAAACATCTCGGGAAACAGCGTTAGCACGTGCACCAGCACCGGTGTCACTCCAGCCCGGGCAGAAGCCGCACATCCATGCGCCCCTGCGCCAAGTCGATGCGCTGGACGACATCTTGCACCGCCGGCAGCAACAGTTCGCCCTCGCCGTCGGACCGGGCGATAACGTACACGTCATTGGCCCCGGTCTCCAGCACATCCCGCACGACGCCTAGGCAGCGGCCGGTTTCATCATAGACGGACAACCCGATGATATCGAAAATATAGTACTCGCCCGGCGGCAGCGGATGCACCTCAGCAGCAGCCACCTGCAACAGCGCCCGGCTCAAGCCTTTGGCCGTTTCCCGATCGTCGATGCCAGCCAGTTTGACCAGCACGACGCCCCGGTGCAACCGCGTATCCTCGACGGCTCGCTCTTCCCGCTTGGCCAAGCCGTCGGGAGCCGTCACCGTCACAAACACGCGTTCTAGCCCAAGGAAACGCTCCGGATACGCCGTCAGAGGTTTTACTTTGAGAGTGCCGCGCACGCCGTGCGCGCTGAGGACTTCCCCGATGGTCACATAGTCGGCCACGGGTGTGCCTCCAACCTGCCCTGCGTCAGTCCGCGATCTCCACGTGCACAAGGCGCCCGTCACGGGCGGCCGCGGCCTTCATCAGCGTGCGGATGGCCTTGGCCACCCGCCCCTTGCGGCCGATCACCTTGCCCAGATCGGCGTCGTCGACGGTAAGCTCCAGCACCAACGACCGCTCGCCGGCCACCTCGTGCACCCGGACCGCGTCAGGCATGCTCACCAACTGGCGGGCAATAAACTCGAGGAGTTCCTTCACAGGCTCCCCTCCCCGCGGTTAGATCCCGCGTTCATGCTTGCTCGCCCTGCTGGGGCGCCTTAAACTTCTCCCAAACGCCGGCCTTGACCAAGAGCGCCCGGGCCGTGTCCGACGGCTGGGCTCCCTTGCGCAGCCACTCGAGCGCCCGCCCTTCGTCAACCACGATTTGGGCCGGTTCGGCGATGGGATTGTAATAGCCGAGCTGATCGATGAACCGCCCGTCGCGGGCCGCGCGGGAATCCGCTACCACGAGACGATAGAACGGGCGCTTCTTGGCTCCCATGCGCTTCAGGCGAATGCGGACCGCCATATGCTCACCTCCATTTCCCGATGTACCTGACCAATCGCCCAATGAGGCGTGAAGGTGTCGATGTCAATGCCCAAACAACCGTGCCAGCATCCCCTTAGGGCGGCGCGGTCCCCGGCCTCCGCCAAGCTGCTTGAACAGCGCTCGTGTCTGCTCAAACTGCTTGAGCAGCCGGTTGACGTCCTGGACCGAAGTGCCGCTGCCCCGGGCGATGCGCCGGCGACGACTCCCGTTAATGATGTGGGGCTGGGCCCGCTCCTCGGGGGTCATCGACTGGATGATCGCCTCGATACGCTTGAGCTGCTTCTCATCCACTTGCAGCCCCTGCAACTGCTTGGCGCCAGCCAGTCCAGGGATCATCCCTAGAATCTGATCCAGGGGGCCCATGTTTCTCACCTGGCGCAACTGGTCCAGAAAGTCTTCCAGAGTGAAGTCGGCCGTCCGCAGCTTTGCGGCCATCTTCTGGGCGGTTTCTGCGTCCATGGAGGCTTGCGCCTTCTCGATAAGCGTCAGGACGTCCCCCATGCCCAGAATCCGCGAGGCCATTCGTTCCGGGTGAAACGGCTCCAGGGCGTCAACCTTTTCGCCGACGCCGACGTACTTGATGGGCTTCCCGACCACCGCCCGCACCGACAGGGCCGCGCCGCCGCGCGCGTCGCCGTCCAGCTTGGTCAAGATGAACCCGGTCAGCTCCAGCTGCTGGTTGAACCGCTCAGCCACGTTAACCGCTTCCTGGCCGGTCATCGCGTCCAGCACCAGCAGGGTTTCCTTGGGCTGAACGGCGGACGACATCCTGGCCAGCTCGTCCATGAGCTCATCGTCGATATGCAGCCGGCCCGCCGTGTCGATAATGACCAGGTCGTTGCCGTGGCTCTTTGCGTGACTCACGCCGGCCTGAGCGATGTCGACAGGGTCGTGGCGCTCACCCAGAGTAAACACAGGGATGCCCAGCTGGTCGCCCAGAACCTGCAGCTGGCGGATGGCCGCCGGCCTGTAAACGTCAGCCGCCACGAGGAGCGGTCGATGGCTTTGCTTGCGCAAGGCGTTGGCCAGCTTGGCCGCCGACGTCGTCTTGCCCGCGCCCTGCAGGCCGACGAGCATGATCACGTGCGGCGGGCGCCCGGCCAAGTTGAGGCGCGCGTGACTGCCGCCCATGAGAGCGGTCAACTCTTCATGGACGATCTTGACAACCTGCTGGCCCGGGGTGAGGCTTTGCATGACCTCCTGCCCCACGGCCCGCTCTTTGACGCGGGCGAGGAAGTCCTTGACGACGCGGAAGTTGACGTCCGCCTCGAGAAGCGCGAGCCGCACTTCCCGCAAAGCCTGCTCCACGTCCTGCTCGGACAGTTTGCCGCGCCCTTTCAGTTTCGCCAGTGCGGACTGAAGCTTTTCCGCGAGGTTGCTAAACAAAAACCCACCGCCTTCGCCATCGGCGCTTGCTCACGCCGCCCTCGAGCACCACGCTGAAGCCCGATGCGCGTCACTGCTCGTCCGCGACCAAGGTCCGCAGCCGCGCTTGAATGCCCCGGACCCGCTCCTGGATACGCGTGCCCAACTCATCCCAGTCGTCGCCGCCGCCGGCCTCCGCAGGCCTCCAGGCGTCTGCGCCCAACAAGCGGGCAACGTCCTCCTGCAAGGCGGCGAGCTCCCGGTCCAACTCCTCCACAACCTGTCGCTCCCGCAGGAACCGCGCCACCAGCTGCAGCTTGGCTTCGAGCTCCTCAAGGGTTCGTTCCGCCCGCTTGAGGATGTCGTAGACTGCCTGCCGGCTGACGCCGTGCTGCTCGGCGATCTCCCCTAAAGAGAGGTCGTCGTGGTGGTACAACTCAAAGAAGGACCGCTGCTTCTCTGTCAGCAGTTGCCCATAAAAATCGTACAGGAGGTGCAGGCGGACCTGATTTTCGGCCGTCACGGGGCGCGGGCTCACTCCTGTTAAGCAAACGCGCTTTACAGGCGTCAGTATACCCTTGCCCGCCGCCGGTTGTCAAGAGAAGAGGGCTTTGACGAACGCCTCGGGGTCGAACTCCTGCAGGTCATCGACGCTTTCACCGACACCTACGAGCTTCACAGGCAGGCCCAGTTCGCCGGCGATCGCGATGACGATGCCGCCTTTTGCGGTTCCGTCCAGCTTGGTCAGGATAATGCCCGACAGCGGCACTGCTTGCCCGAACAAGCGCGCCTGCGACAGGCCGTTCTGGCCGGTCGTCGCGTCCAGCACCAGCAACACCTCGGCCAGCTCGCCGCCGAGGCGCTCTTTGAGCACCCGGTGTACTTTCTTGAGCTCTTCCATCAAGTTGGTGCGCGTTTGCAGGCGCCCGGCGGTGTCCACCAGCAGGATGTCGGCACCCCGAGCCAGCGCCGCCTGGGCCGCATCAAAGGCGACGGCAGCGGGATCCGCACCTGCCTGGTGGGCGATGACCGGGACGCCCGCCCGCTCGCCCCATGCCTGGAGCTGCTCGATGGCCGCCGCGCGAAAAGTGTCCGCAGCCCCGACGATGACCCGGCGCCCTTCGTGGCGAAAGCGGTAAGCGAGCTTCCCGATACTGGTCGTCTTGCCTGCGCCGTTGACGCCCACGATCAGCATCGCCGTGAGCCCTTCCGGTTTCACGTTTAACGGTCGCGCCACCGGCTTGAGCACCGCGAGGATCTCCTCTTGCAGCATGGCCTTTACGGCGCTGGCATCCCGCGGCGACTCGCGCCGCACCCGCTCGCGCAGCGCATCCATGATCCGCATGGTGGTCGCCACACCGGTGTCCGCCTGGATCAGGGCCTCCTCAAGCCCTTCGAACACTTCTTCATCAATTCGTCCGCCGAGCAGCGCGTCCACCCGCTCTGCGAGCCCTGCCCGGGTGCGGGCCAGTCCCTCCCGCAGCCGCTGCAGCCATCCCCCGCCAAAGGCCATAAACATCCCTCCAGCCAATTGCCCGTCGATTGCAACGCTTGTCCGCGGTCGGCTTCACCGCCCGTCAAGCCGTCGTCGCGCGCGCCTGCTGCAAATCTAGCGACACCAGGGTCGAGACGCCGGGATGTGCGGCGGTGACGCCATACAGAACCGAGGCCGCTTCCATCGTCGTCGCCCGGTGAGTGATCACGATGAACTGCGCGTGCTGAGCCGCGTCCAACAGCAGCCGCTGGAACCGGCCCACATTGGCCTCGTCCAGCGCGGCGTCGATTTCGTCCAAGACGTAAAAAGGACTTGGGTTGACCCGCAACATGGCAAAGAGAAGCGCGATCGCCGTCAGCGCCCGCTCACCGCCCGAGAGAGCCAGCAGATGCTGAATGCGCCGGCCGGGAAGCTGCACGTGAACGTCGACCCCGCCGTCGGGAGGCACCACCGACAGCTGCGCCCGTCCTCCGCCAAACAGCTGCTGGAAAATGCCGTCGAAAGCCTCGGCCACCTGCGCCAGCGTCGCGTTGAACCGCTCCTCGCAAATCCGGTCGAGGCGGGCGATAGCCTCTTGCAGTGACCCGACCGCTCGCTCAAGGTCCGCCTGCTGTTCCATCAAGAAGGCGAGCCGTTGCTCCAGTTCCTTGAGCTCGTCGGCTGCGCCCAGGTTGACGGCGCCCAGCCCTTCCAGCTCCTCTTGTAGACGGCGCAGTTCCTGAGGCGATACCTCCGTGGTGGCCGCCACCTCGGCAGCCGCTTCGGGTGCGACGCCCAGCTCTGCCATGCGCTCGGCCGCTCCTTCCAACGCAGCGCGGTGGCGACTTCCCTCGGCCTCCAGCGCCCACACTTGCTCCCGGGCTCTTTCCGTGGCAGCCGCTGCCTGGGTGCGCCGCTGCTCGCTGGCTTCGGCCTCGGATCGCACCGCCTCGACCGCAGCTTGCGCCGTCCGGGTGCGCTCGATAGCGTCCTGCAGCTCCCGATCAGCGCCCGGCAAAGCCTGGCTTAGACGCTCTTCCTCAGCCCGCAGGCGTTCGCCCTCGGCGTCCAGTTCGGCGGCCATCGTCTCCAACCGGTCCAGCTCCGCACGGATGGCTGCAGCCTGGGCCTGCCATTGCTCCCGCTCCCGCGCAAGGCCGCGCAAAGCTTCCTCTTGTGCGGCCAGCCGTGCCCGCAATTCGGTGAGGGCATCCAGCCTGCGCCGCCGGCTCTCGTCCTCCCGCGAGCGCTGCTGGGTGAGCTCGGCCAACGCCTGCCGCAGGCCGTCCTCTCGGGCCGCGAGAGACGCAGCTTCCTGCTGTAGAGTTGCTAACCGCTCGGCGGATTCCGCCGCTGTCCTCCTGGCCTCGGCCTGCTCCTCCTCGTTTAGCGCGATGCTTTTCTCGAGGCGCTGAAGAGAAGCGCCCAAGGACTGCAGCGCCTGCCGCTTTTCGGCCAACGACACTTCCTCCGACTGGGCCGCGGTGCGAACCGCCGCAAGCTCCTGCTCCAGCGATTCCACTCGCGCGGCCAAGGCCGCCACCTCTTGCTCCCGCCGCTGCAACTCCTGTTGGCCGCGGCGCACCCGTTCGGCCAGCTCCTTGAGTTCCCGCCGGCGGGAGAGAAGACCCCCACCGTGGTCCGCGGGGGCCGACCCTCCAGTGACGGGACCTCCTGGCACCACGAGCTCCCCGGAAAGCGTCACCAACCGCACATTGGCGGGTAGCAGCCGGGCAAGTTCCAACGCCCTCGGCAGTTCCTCCACAACCAAAGTTCGCCCAAGCAGATGGTCGGCCACGATCCGCAGGTGCGGCTCGTACTCCACCAGATCCGCCGCCCGCCCCACAACGCCCGCCTGGGTCAATATGCCGGCCAACTCGGCAGGCCACGGGCGGCCCCGCAGGGTGTCCAGGGCAAGAAACGTGGCCCGTCCGGCCCGCCGTACCTTGAGGTACTCGATAGCCCGCTGCACTGCTCGCTCATCGGCCATGACGATGTACTGCAACGCGCCGCCGAGGGCAACGTGGATAGCGACCTCTACCCGCGCCGGCACCACCAGCAGCTGCGCCACCGTCCCCAACAGCCCCGCGAGCGGAGGCGACGCACCAAGCACCGCCTTTACGGCGGGCTGGTAGCCGGCGTGGCTCTCTTCCAAGCGCTCCAAGGCTTGGAGAGTCGCCCGCACCTCAGACAGGTGACTCCTGGCCTGGTCGACGGCCCGCCGCCCGTCACGCAACGCCTCCCTGGCTGACGCGAGGGCGGCCTCCACCGCCTCGGCCTTAGCCCTCCGCTCCTTGAGCCTCTGGGCATGTTCGTCCGCGGCGGCAGACGCCTCCTTCAGCGCCGTTTGCATTGCGGCCCGCTCCGCCTCCAGGGCGTCCCGCGCCGAGGCAAGCCGCTCTAGTCTGGCCGTTGCGCCAGCGATCTCGCCCTCAAGCCGGCGCACCTCGTTGCGGGCGTGGGCGAGGCGCTGCAGCACCTCCAGCACCTCGGCCTGCGCGCGCTCAAGCCGGGCCGACACTTCCCGGTGCTGCGCCTCATAGGCCGCGAGTTCCCGTTCGTGCGCCGCCACCTTCTCGCGGAGGGTGGCCGTCGCCGCCTCCTGCGCCGCGATCTCCCCCGCCAGGCGTTGGAGCTGTCGCCCGGTCTCCTCCAACGCGCCACGCTGCCGGGATTGGTCAGACGCCAGGCCCTCCCGCTGCCGCGCGAGGGCTTGACCTCTGACTCGCGCCAGCTCGAGATTGTGGGCCAGTTCCGCCCGCCGCGCCTGCGCCTCGTGCAAGGCTTGGCGCGCCGTTTCCAACTCCTCGTTGGCCTGCGCCAGCCGGCTCCGGCTCGCCTGGGCCTCTGCGTCGGCCGCGGCCAGTTGGCCCTCCGCTGCCTCCAAGGCTGCCCGCGCGGCCTGCAGCCGTTCCATGGCGCGCTGCCAACGGTCACGGGCCGCCTGCCACTCGCGGGCAAGTCGCGCAATCTGGACCTGACGCAGCCGCTGCGAAATTTCCCGCCAGCGGGCAGCCGCCTCGGCCTGGACGGTCAAATCGCGCGCCCGGGCAGACAGCTCTCCCACCAGATCCCGGACCCGCTCAAGGTCTGCCTGGGCTTGTCCCAGCTTGGCCACGGCCTCCCGCTTTTGCGCCTGGTAGCGGCTTGTCCCGGCGGTCTCTTCCAACAGCAGCCGTCGATCCAGGGGATGGGCGCTGAGGATGCTGTCGACCTCGCCCTGACCTACGACCGCCATGCCGCCCTTGCCAAGGCCCGTGCCGAGAAAGAGCTCCTGGATGTCCCGCAGGCGGCACGGTTCGCCATTGATGAGAAACTCGCTTTCGCCTGAACGAAAAATGCGGCGGGTTACGGCCACTTCGGTGTAGGGAAGCGGAAGGCTTTCGTCGCTGTTGTCCAAGGTCAGTGTGACCTGGGCAAGCCCTAGGGGTTTGCGGGTAGCGGTGCCGTTAAAAATGAGGTCCGGCGCGCGGGGCGACCGCAAGGCCCGGTTGCTCTGCTCCCCCAGAACCCAGCGGATCGCGTCCACGATATTGCTCTTGCCGCTGCCGTTGGGCCCGACGATAGCGGTCACACCGGGGCCAAAACGGAGCTCCGTCTTGTCGGGAAACGACTTGAATCCCAGAAGCTGCAAGGCCTGCAGGCGCAAGGGGGCGGCACCTCCTTGGCAACCACCCCTGCATTTTACCACAGGCCCGTTTGGATTTTAACCGCAAGCTCTGATGGATTTCAGCCGCTCAGGCTGACGTTGACCCGCACGTAAAGATCCTTACGACGACGGGCCGACAGGGGCACGCGCGGATCGAGGAGCGACCCGTACCGCTCCACGAGCCGCCGCAGCTTAAGCCGAACCCTCGTGCGGGCGTTGTCGACCGCCTTTGGGCTCACTCCGAGCGCCCGTTCGATCTCCTGGACGGTGTAGCCCTGCAAGAGGAGGCCAAATACCGTGTATTCCAGCAGGGACAAGTGATTGCGCAACAGCTTGGCCAAGTGCTGCGACGCCAGCTTCTCCGCTACCGATTCCAGGGGATCGGGCTGCGACGCGTCGTCGCAGCGTTCCAGCATCGTGCGGGAATCGTCGCCTGGAAGGGTGCTATAAAGAGAGATCGCGTCGTTTAGCGCCTTATGTTTGCTGCTGTTGGTCTGCTTGATGGCGTTATAGACCTTGCGGACGATGCAGAGATACGCGAAGGAGCTGAACTTCACGTCGAACTCCTCGGGGCGGTATTCCTCAATGGCCCCCAGGAGCCCGATGAGTCCCTCCTGCATAAGATCCTCGAACTCGAGGAAGCTCGAGTAATGGTGCCGCACGATGTGCTTGACCATGGGGATGTACTTTTGCACAAGCGCCTCCTTGGCGTCCTCATCCCCTTGGCGGATGCGCGCCAGCAGCGCCAAATCGTGCAGTTGATTGTCACCGCCGCGCATCGCGTCCCCTCCCTGTCCAGCCATCGTCCCTTCCAGATCTATGGCTTGTCTAGGGAGAATATGACGCGATGCGCAGGCGGCTGCTGGCCTCAGCGCGGACCGACGATGAACCGGATCGCGGTGCGTTCCTCGCCGTCGATCTCTATCTCGCTGAACGCGGGCACGCACACCAGGTCGATGCCGTTTGGTGCCACGAAGCCGCGGGCGATGGCGATGGACTTGACCGCCTGGTTCACTGCGCCCGCGCCAACGGCCTGGATCTCCACCATCCCCTTTTCCCGCAGTACGGCGGCTAGGGCGCCGGCAACGGACTTGGGCTTAGATGTGGCAGAAACCTTGAGTACCTCCATGGTCGGCGTCTCCTCCTTCGGTGGGTGTGCCCCGCCGAACGTCACCCCGGTACCCCGAGATCGATCGTCGTCCAATATATTCGCCCACCCGCGAATGCTTCCTTTTCAATCGACGATTCTGTTCACAAGCCGGTCATACACGGTGCAGGCTCACCCCGCAGCCGGGTCGGACTCGGGTCGTGGCCACCGAGTGACGACTCACCTGACGCCGGCCACGCGCCCGCATCGTCCCGGTGATGATGGCCCGGCTGGCGTGTATACTTGTTTTCTGTATCCCTAGGCTGCTTGCAGGCTCCCAATTGACAGTTTTGATGTAAAGGTTTTTCGATTGACATCACCAACTCTACGCGCCATGAGCGATCGCCTTCCACAAGTGGACCGCATGGCCGAAATCATCCTGCAGCGGCCTTCGGTAACGGGCAAAGAGCTCGCTCGCGAGCTTGGATTCGCCCAGGAGCGCAGCGTCTACTACTGGCTCCACAAGGCAGGGTATGCCGGCCTCAGAGACTTTCGCGCCGCGGTACTTACCGGCGCATACCCCGTGGCAACGGCGCCCGCCAGCTCCCGCCCGCTACGCGCCCAGCAGGTCGCGGAGGTACCGCTCGTGTCCGGTTTCCTGGGCGACGCCAGCCGCCCCTGCGACTACGTAGTCACGACGCAAGCCTTGGGCCGCGGCGCTTTTGCTCTGACGGTCGATTCTGACGATTACCGCCCGCTGGTGGAGCGTAACGACGTCTTGCTGGTGGACCCAGGCCAGCTTCCCGGAGACGGTGATCTGGTCTTGGTGGAGGCAGGAGCCGGACTCCCGCTCTTGTGCCGTGTCTATCCGGCCGCCCAACCCCTCTTCGTCCATCCCGTAAGCGGGCGGCCATTGCAGTTGCCGGCCGGCTACGAACGGAAGAACAGACCGACGGTCCTCGGGCGCGTCGTAGGCCTGCAGCGGGTTTTTTGATTCCTCCCCGCAACGGTCACTGCCGTGCCGGCTCTCGGGAGGCCTGGCCCTTGTGGCCCTGACCTGCCCCCTCCGCCTCCAGCAGCTTGAGCGCCTCCGCGGCCGCCGCCTGCTCGGCACCTTTTTTGCTCCCGGCTCGACCGATCCCGAGCCGCCTACCCTGCCAATGAACCGCCACGGTGAACACCCGCAGATGCGGTGGGCCCTCTACCGCTAGCAGCTCGTATTCGGGCACGACCGGGCTGATCGCCTGCAGCCGCTCCTGCAATTGAGTCTTGGCGTCGAAATTGGGAAGCCAGCCTTCGCGGGCCACCAGGGCCGGTCCAAGCCCCTTAAGGACAAAATCCCAGGCTGCGGGCAAACCGCGGGCGACCAGCAGAGCGCCGGCCACAGCCTCGAAGAGGTCGCACAAAATGCCATCCTTCTGCCGGCCACCCTTCTGCTCCTCACCACGCCCCAACCTAAGCCACCGGTAAAGTCCGAGGCGTCGTGCTGCCCCGGCCAGCGTGCGGCAGCTGACAATGGCGGCCCGCTGCCGGCTCAGCTCGCCTTCCGGCCAGTCAGGATGGCGCTGCCAGAGCTCGTGGGCCACCACCAGGTTGACCACCGCATCGCCGAGAAACTCGAGCCGCTGGTTGTGGGGCGGTCGCGGTTCCCGCTGCTCGTAGCTAAAAGAGGGGTGGGTGAATGCCTCCAAAAACAAAGCGGCCGGCTGAGGCGGCACGCCTAGCACCGCCTCCAGCCCGACCGCCCAATTCTCCTGCACGCCGTTGCCCTGTTCTTCCAGGGTGCGGTCATCCATGGCCGGCTCCTCCTTGGCCGTCCTAGCCCATCCGACGGAACACGAGAACAGCGTTGTGCCCGCCGAAGCCAAAGGAGTTGGAAACCGCCACGTCGACCTTTGCGGGCCGCGCCTCATTGGGAACATAGTCGAGGTCGCAGCGCGGGTCCGGAAATTCGTGGTTGATCGTGGGCGGGATGAGCCCCCGCTCCATGGTCAACAAGCACACGATGGCCTCCACGGCCCCCGCAGCGCCCAACAAGTGGCCGGTCATGGACTTGGTCGAGCTTATTGGGACCCGGTACGCCGCTTCGCCAAGCGCACGCTTGATGGCCAGCGTTTCAAAGTAGTCGTTGTACTCGGTCGACGTGCCGTGGGCATTGATGTAGTCGATCTCGTCGGGGCTGACCTGCGCGTCGTCGAGCGCCCTTTGCATCGCCCGGTAGGCGCCTTCACCCTCCGGCGCGGGTTGCGTGATGTGGTACGCGTCACCCGTGCAACCGTACCCCGCGACTTCACCGTAGATATGAGCGCCGCGCGCCTGAGCGTGCTCGAGGCTCTCCAGCACAAGAATGCCGGCCCCTTCGGCAAGGACGAAACCGTCGCGCTCCTTGTCAAACGGACGTGACGCCTTCTCGGGCGCGTCGTTGCGGGTCGAAAGCGCCCGAGCCGCACTGAAACCTGCCAACGCAACAGGCGTCACCGAGGCCTCGGTCCCGCCGGTGATCATGATGTCCGCGTCGCCCCGTTCGATGACGCGCGCCGCGTCGCCGATAGCGTTAGAACCTGAAGCACAGGCTGTGACGGTGCATGCGTTGTGGGCTTTCGCACCGACTTGGATTGACACGTATCCCGACGCCATGTCGGGAATCATCATCGGAACGAGGAACGGGCTGACGCGGTCAGGCCCCCGCTCGGCCAGCACTCGTACTTGCTGCTCCAGCGTCTCGATGCCGCCGATGCCTGAGCCGATGATGACCCCCATGCGGTCGCCGTTCACCTTTGTTGGGTCCAGCTTCGCGTCGGTCAACGCCATTTGCGTCGCCGCCCAGGCGTACTGGATAAACCGGTCCAGCCGCCGGGCATCCTTGCGATCCATGAAGGCGGCCGGGTCAAAATCCCGGACCTCGCCGGCAAATCGGGTGGGATAGTCCGAAGCGTCAAAGCGCGTGATGGGACCGATCCCGGAAACGCCGCGCGCCAGGGCGTCCCACAGGGCTTCTTTGCCGATGCCGAGCGGTGTAATCGCACCTATGCCCGTCACGACGACGCGACGTTTCATGCCCTCACCTCCCCGGTCCCGCGGGATAATGGCGGGTGAAAAATACGGCACATAGCAGAAGCGCGCCGGAGCCGGCGCGCTGTGCAAAGGTCGTAGCCGGTCAGCTTACTCGGCCTGCTCCCGGCGCTCCGTGATGTAGCGGACGGCGTCCTGCACCGTCGCGATCTGCTCGACGTCCTCGTCCGGGATCTCGAGGTCGAAGGCCTCCTCGAAGGCCATCACCAGCTCCACCACGTCCAGGGAGTCGGCGCCCAGGTCGTCCACGAAGGACGACTCCGGCGTGATCTCGTCCTCATCCACCCCAAGACGCTCGGACACGATTTTCTTAACCCGCTCCAAAACGTCCACCCGACCCTCACCTCCTTGTCCCCACGAACCGGCTCATCCCATCGCGAGGCCGCCGTCAACCACGAGCGTATGGCCGGTGATGTACTTGCTTTCGTCGCTGGCCAAAAAGGCGACGGCGTACGCCACGTCCTCGGGATCGCCCACGCGGCCCATGGGAATTTGCTCGATGTACTTCTGTTGCAGTTCTTGGCTCAATTGGCCCGTCATGTCGGTCCGGATGTAGCCGGGCGCCACCACATTGACGGTGATGTTGCGCCCCGCCAGCTCCCGCGCCAGGCTGCGGGAGAAACCGATGACGGCCGCCTTGGCCGCCGTGTAGTTGGTCTGCCCGGGATTGCCCGTCAGGGCCACCACGGACGAGATGTTGATGATGCGGCCGTAACGGCGCCGCAGCATATGGCGGACGGCCGCCCGGGTGCAGTGCATAACGCTCTTGAGGTTGACGTCCAAGACGTACTGCCAATCCGCAGGCTTCATGCGGACGAACAGGGTGTCCCGGGTGGCGCCGGCGTTGTTGACCAAGATGTCCAGCTGGCCGAACCGCTCAATGACTTTTTCGACGAGGGCTTCCGCCTGTTCACCGTCGGTCAGGTCCGCGCCGAACCCGTGGGCTTGCGCGCCTTGGGCCCGCAGCTCGGCAGCGATGGCCTCAGCCTGCTCTTCACTCCGGCCGTGCACCGCCACTGCCGCTCCTTCCGCTGCGAGGCGGCGGACAACGGCAAGGCCGATGCCACGGGTGCTGCCCGTTACTAGGGCCGTCCGACTCGCAAGTCTCATGTTACAACACCCCCAGAATGGCGTGCAAGGACTTTTTCCAGTCCTACCCTGTCGCCGCAGGCCAGGCACTCGAGCTCAGAGGCGATCCGCTTCGCCAGGCCGCACAAGGTGCGCCCTTCTCCAACCTCCACCATCCAGCCGACGCCCATCTCCAACATGCGCCGCACGCTTTGTTCCCACAGCACGGGACGGCTCACCTGCTCAACGAGGCAGGCCCGCACCGCGTCGGCCGTCGCGACCGGTGCGGCGTTGACGTTGGCGATGACGGGAATGCGGGGATCGCGTATCTCTACGTCCGCCAAAACTTCGGACAGGCGCTGGCCGGCAGGCTCCAGCAGGCGGCAATGGAAAGGCCCGCTCACGTTGAGGAGCTGTACCCGCCGGGCGCCGGCCGCCCGAGCCAGCTCCAAGCACTCCTGCACCGCGGCAGCCTCGCCGGCCACCACCACCTGGCCAGGGCAGTTATAGGTGGCGGGTTCCACGAATCCCGACTCGACCTTTTGACACAGGTTTTCCACCGTCGCCCCGTCCAGACCGATAATGGCTCCCATGGTGCCGGTGCCCGCGGGCACCGCGTCGTTCATAAACTGACCCCGGGCCCGCACCAGCCGCACCGCGTCGGCAAACTCCAATGCCCTGGCCGCGACCAGCGCGCTGTATTCCCCCAACGAGTGACCGGCCACCACATCCGGTTCCACGCCGTGCTGGGCCAACACCCGATAGGCAGCCACGCTGACCGTCAGCAGCGCCGGCTGCGTGTTGTAAGTAAGCCACAGCTCTTCTTGGGGGCCCTCAAAGCAGAGGCGGCTCAAAGGAAAGCCCAGGGCAGCGTCGGCTTCCTCAAAGACGGCCCGCGCGACAGGGAAATTCTCATAGAGGTCCCTCCCCATGCCGACAGCCTGGGACCCTTGGCCTGGGAAGACGAAGGCCAGCAGCCCGCTCATACCGTCTCATCCCGCCCGCCCCACTGGATGGCGACCGCCCCCCACGTAAGGCCGGCGCCAAAGCCGACGCAGACGATGCGGTGGCCAGGCCGGATGCGGCCAGCCTCCAACGCCTCACCCAAGGCGATGGGGATCGACGCGGCCGACGTGTTGCCATAGCGGTCCACGTTGACCACGATGCGTTCCATGTCGATCCCGAGGCGCCGCGCGGCGGCGTCGATGATGCGGATGTTGGCTTGGTGCGGGATGAAGAGGTCCACGTCGGACGGCTCGAGGCCCGCGCGGCGCAGCACCTCCAGGGTCGCCTCTTCCATCACCCGCACGGCAAACTTGAAGACGTCGTTGCCGCACATGCGGACATACTGTTGCCTCTCCGCAAGAGCCTCCGGCGTCAACGGCCGTCGCGAACCGCCGGCGGGGATGTAAAGCTTGTCCGCGCCTGACCCGTCGCTGCCCAGGTAGCTGGCCATCAAGCCGTAGCCGTCGGCAACAGGTCCCAGCACCACGGCGCCCGCACCGTCCCCAAAGAGGACACACGTGGAACGGTCCTGCCAGTCGACGATCCGGCTGAGAACCTCGCTGCCGATCACGAGGGCGTACCGGTAGGCGCCCGACCGTACCCCGTGCCACGCCTGGTCAAGCCCGTAGACAAAGCCCGAGCAGCCCGCGGCCAAGTCGTACGCGGCCGCCCTGGGGATACCAAGGCGGTCCTGCACAAGGCACGCCGTGGAGGGAAAGACGTAGTCCCCCGTCACCGTGGCGACGATGACGAGATCGATGTCAGCCGCCGCCACCCCCGCCTGTTCCAAGGCTCGCTGTCCCGCCAGCACCGCCAGATCGGACGCCGCCGTCCCCTCATCGGCGATGCGCCGCTC
Source organism: Firmicutes bacterium ZCTH02-B6 (assembly GCA_002159155.1). Taxonomy (GTDB): domain Bacteria; phylum Bacillota; class Limnochordia; order Limnochordales; family ZCTH02-B6; genus ZCTH02-B6. Next base: position 9,976 of record LZRQ01000031.1, on the reverse strand, counting down.
CTTGATGCCTGTACGGGTCGTGATCCACTCGTCTGACGTGTCCACCATTTTCTCAAGGTCAAAGTTGGTTAGCCGGCGCTCGGGCACCGCGTAGCCCACGCCCAAAATGCCTACCGCCTTCATGCCCGTGCCTCGCATTCCTCAGGAGTTGCCGCGAAAGCCCCAGCAATGCGGGTGGGAACGTCCCGCGCCACCGCCTCGGCCGCGGCTTTGATGGCGTTGAATATTGCCCGGCGGTCGGAGCGCCCGTGGGCGATGATTACGACCCCGTTTACACCGAGCAGCGGAGCCCCGCCGTACTCGGCATAATCCAGCCGGGCCTTAACAGCCCGCAGCGCCGGGCGCAAGAGAAGCCCGGCCAGCGCGCCGCGCCAGCCGGTGAAAACGTCTTGCTTGAGAATGTCAAAAAGGGTCGCGCTGACACCCTCCGCCAGCTTAAGGACGATATTGCCCACGAAACCGTCGCAGACGACCACATCGGCCACACCGTTGGGCACATCCTTGCCCTCAACATTGCCGACGAAACCCAAGCCCCGGCTCGCGCTCAACAGCGCATGAGCTTCCTGGACGATACGGGTCCCCTTGGTGGGCTCCTCGCCCACGTTGAGCAACCCTACCTTCGGCTCTCGGAGCCCATAGACGGCTTGCGCGTAGATGCGGCCCATCCGGGCAAACTGGACCAGGTGCTCCGGCCGCACCTCCGCATTGGCGCCGGCGTCCAGGACAAGACAAACCCCGGTGCGCGTCGGGAGTGGGATGGCGATCGCCGGCCGCTCCACGCCCGGCAGGCGGCCGATATGAAACAAAGACGCGGCCATGGCCGCGCCTGTATTCCCGGCGCTCACCAAAGCCGCGGCAGCACCGGAGGCAACAAGACGCGCCCCGACGACGATGGACGACTGCCGCTTACGACGCACACTCTCCGCGGCGTGGTCCTCCATCGTCACGGTTTCCGGGGCATGCTCAATGGTCAGACAGTCAGGTACGGACTCCCCGGCCAACAGGGCCTCAAGACGCGGCCGATCACCTACCAGGCACACGGGGATACCTAGCTCGCGTGCGGCGCGTAGACCACCCTGGACTACCTCTTCCGGGGCCCGGTCGCCGCCCATGGCGTCGAGGGCAATAGCTTTTTGCCCGGGCGCGGTCATGGGCGGAGGCTTACTCCTTGTCCTGCTGCTTGGCGATGATCTGGCGCCCGTCGTAATAACCGCACTCCGGGCACACCCGGTGGGGCAGCTTCGGAGCCTTGCACTGCGGGCACGGGCTGTAGCCCGGCGCGCTCAGCGTCCACGTGGAACGCCGCTTGCCGGTCCGCGCCTTGGAATGGCGCCGCTTCGGATTGGCCAACGTGTTCAACCTCCTCTAAAACGCGTCGAAACCCGCTTGCATGAAACCTGTTCGAGACATCCAGACGAGCGTTCGCCGGTCACCTGGGTTCATTCGACTTCGGGCGGGGCTTCGCCCACTCGCGCAACGCCGCAAGGCGCGGGTCCACGGTTTCCGTCTCACAACCACAGTCACCTTGGTTAAGGTTAGCCCCGCACTGTGGGCACAAGCCACGGCAGTCAGGCCGGCAAACCGGTTTCATCGGCACTTGCAACAACAGCGCTTCCCGCACCGCGTCCTCCAGGTTCAACCAGTCACCGTGGTAAGAGCGGGCATCATCTTCCCCATCGCTGTCGCCTAGGGTTTCATCCCACTCCCGCTCGCGTTGCGGCGAGCGCCCCGTCTGGCGGCGAAACCGCTCTTCCAAGGGGGCCCGCAAACTGGCACGAATGGGCTGCAGGCAACGGGCGCAGACGAGACCAAACTCGCCGCTAGCCTCGCCCTGCACGAGCATGGACTCGCCGGTATTCGTCACGTGCCCATGCACGTGCACCGGCGCCAGCGCCGCCGCTTCCCCGCCCAGCGGAGCCCACTGATCGGGCGGCACAATAAAATCAAAGGGGAGTGACGCCCCCCGCCGCTCGCGAATCGATGCGATGGAAAGTTGCACCGCTGTCTCACCGCCCCAATTATACGGCCTGCCCCCAGGGGTGTCAACGAAAACCCCCTGTCAGCTCGGAAAGCATAATCCCCCACCGCCGGCTCGTATGATCAGCTGACGGGAGGGACCATCTTTGCCCCAAGCCGCCCGCAGAGCCGCCTCCGCCTACGGCTTGGCTGCTCTGGCTTCGCTGGTCACCGCCATGATCCTTCTTTTCCCCGAGGCGTCCTTTTCAGCCTCTTTGACCGGCCTACGGCTATGGTTCGAAGTGGTATTCCCGGCGCTGCTGCCGTTTTTCGTCATGGCGGAAATCATGATGGGGCTCGGCGTGATCCACTTCATCGGCGTCATCTTGGAACCCCTCATGCGACCGCTCTTTCGCCTGCCCGGCGCCGCCGCTTTTGCCGTCGCCATCGGCCTAGCCGCGGGTTACCCTTTGGGAGCCAAAGTCTCGGCCGATCTGCGCCGCGCCAACCTCTGTACGGCGTCTGAGGGCGAGCGGCTCGTCAGCTTCGCCAACACCGCCGATCCCCTCTTTCTGGCCGGCGCCGTCGCCATCGGTATGTTCTCCTTACCAGAGCTCGCGGGAACGCTGGCCTTGGCCCACTACGTGGGGGCGTTCGGCGTCGGGCTCCTGATGCGTTTTCACGCTCGCCGCGGTCCTGTTTCCACCGAGACCCGCGCCACCGGTCCGCTGCTCGTGCGGGCGTTAGCGGCGCTGCGAGAAGCCCGCGAAAGAGACGGGCGGCCTATCGGGCAGCTGTTCGGCGACGCCGTGCGGAACTCCATGAACACGCTGCTCTTCGTGGGCGGCTCCATCATCATGTTTTCCGTCATCCTGCAGGTGCTGATTATCGCAGGCATCGTGCCGCTGTTGGGCCAGCTCTTGGCTTGGGCGCTCGCCGTGGCCAATGTGCACCCGAGCATCGCCGACGCCCTCGTGCGCGGAGTCGTCGAGATCACTATCGGCGCCAAGGCCGCCAGCGAGGCGGCTGCTCCCCTTTTGGAGAAGATCGCGGCCGCCAGCGGCATCATCGCCTGGAGCGGCCTGTCGGTGCAAGCGCAGGTGGCGGTTATGCTGCGCGGCACCGACATCCGCCTAGCGCCGTATATCTTTGCACGCTTTTTGCACGCAGTGCTGGCAGCCCTTACTGCGTGGGTCGTCCTCGGCCCTGCCGGCACGTGGCTGGGCAGTGGCGCCTTAGGGACGGCGCTGCCTGTCCTCCCGCCGGTATGGGCGCTGCAACCGCTGTCCTTCGGCGGCCGCTTGTTTCATGCGACCGCCACCGCGACACAAATGGCGCTGGCACTGCTGCTTGTCGTAGGCATTGGCGCGGCCGTGGGCAGGTTCCAGGCATTCTGGGCACGCGTGCGGTAATGGGAACTCATCGCTGTAGTTCGCTGCGACCTTTCTTGACCGTACGAAGCGTGCGCTCGAGCGCCTCCTGCAGGTTGCGCAGCACGCCGTCGGCGTACGCGTCGGCCCCTTCCTCGATCTCTTTGGCCCGCTTTTGGGCCTCCTCGATAATCTTTTTGGCCTCGGCTTGCGCGCGCCGGATCACCTCAGAGTCGCTCACCAGGCGCGCCGCGTACGCCTCCGCCTCCCGGACCAAGCGCTCGGCTTCCGACTGCCCCTGTTGGATCAGGCGCTCCGTATCGGCAGCCAGCCTGTCGGCACGCTTGACTTCCTCGGGCAGCGTCTCCCGGATCTTGGAAATGAGTTCCAGCATTTCGCCGGGGTTGATCAGCGCCCGGTTACCGATAGGCATCCGCGGCGCCTCCTGAACCATCTGCTCCAGCTTGTCCAGCAACAGCAACAAATTGATCCGGTTCACCGCCCTGCACCGCCCTTCGCCTGCAGGCGCTCCCGCAAGCGGCGGCTCACGTTTTCCGGCACCCATGCGTCGACGGACCCGCCGAGCACCGCCACTTCCTTGACAAGGCTTGAGCGCACATGGGCATACGCCGGGCTCGTCGGCAACAGCAGCGTTTCGATACCAGGCGCGAGCTCCCGGTTCATGCCGGCCATTTGCAGTTCGTATTCGCAATCCGACGGGCTCCGCACACCCCGGATGATCACGTCGGCGCCACGGCTCTGCGCGTAGTCCACTACCAATCCGGTGAAGCTTTCACAGCACACGTTGGGTAGGTGGGCGGTTGCCTCCCGGAGCATCGCCACCCGTTCCTCCGCCGGAAACAGCGCCTGCTTGCGGGTGTTGTCCAAGACTGCCACGTAGAGGAGATCGAAGAGGCGGGCAGCCCGCTCCACGATGTCCACATGACCACGGGTGACCGGGTCAAAACTACCAGGACAGACCGCGATGCGCATCATCTGCCCCCCTCGTGGCCGCCAGTCTCCTGGGGGTCGGTCGGCGAGGCAGCCGCGGGTGTGTCGTCCGGCGCCGTGTGGTCGTCGCCAGGCCGAAAAAAGGTCAGCGCGGTGTCGCCGTAGCGGACTGTGCGGACTCTTGCGAGATTCGCTGCCTGCTCTGGCATTTCCTCTCGCCCGTCGTGCTCCACCACGATCCAGCCGCCGGGCGCCACCAGTCCGTTGGCTGCCAGCGAAGCCAATGTCGGAGGGACAAGCCCTTGGCGGTAGGGCGGATCGAGAAACACCAAGTCAAACGCGCGCCCTTGGCTTCCCAGTCGGAGCAATTCTCTCGCCACGTCTCCGGCGCGGATCTCAGCCAGCTCCTCCAGCTTGGTGTGCCTCAGGTTCGCACGCAGGACCCGCAAGGCCTGGGCGTCCCGCTCAACAAACACGGCCTCTCTCGCGCCCCGGCTCAGGGCCTCAATCCCGAGCGCCCCGGTACCCGCGAACAAGTCCAACACCCTGGCATCGGCCACCCACGGGGCGAGGATGTTGAAGAGCGACTCCTTCACTCGATCAGCCGTAGGCCGCGTCGTGGTGCCCGGAACCGGCTGCAGACGCATCCCCCGGCAGCGCCCGCCGATGACCCGCATCCCTCATGCCCCCAATCCCCCCGGGAATCCGGCGACGCCAAAGCGCCGGGCTGCTGCCCGCAAAAGCCCCGGATCCGCCCCGCTTCCGTCGGCGAGACGCTCCGCCCACCGCTCCACGGCCGCGAGCAGCCCCGGGTCGTGCGGCCATGCGAGCACGGGCAGATCGGGCAGGCCCGACTGCCTGAGGCCGAAAAGCTCCCCTGGCCCCCGCAACTCCAAGTCCGCCTGTGCGAGGGTAAAACCGTCGTGGGTGGTCCGCATCATCTGCAGGCGCTGCCGAGCAGCCGCTGTGGTGGGCTCAGCGATCAGGAAGCAGTAGGCCTGCCCCCCGCCGCGCCCGACCCGGCCCCGCAGCTGGTGCAACTGGGCTAAGCCAAACCGATCAGCGCCTTCGATGACCATAACCGACGCGTTGGGCACGTCGACGCCGACCTCCACCACGCTGGTTGCCAGCAGCACTTGCAGCTGGCCCGCGCGAAAGCGGGCCATGGTCTCGGCCTGCTGTGCGGCAGGCTGCCGTCCGTGTACGAGCCCGACGCTCAGACCTGCGAGGGGCCCCTGCGCCAGCCGCCGTGCCGCCGTCAGTGCCTGGGTTTCGTCGCCGCCCTCTCCGAACTCTTCCCCGTCCCCTTCGGCGCCGATGGCCGGGAACACGACAAACGCCTGGCGGCCTTCCTCCTCCACCATCCGGCGCAGAAAACGATACACTTCCTGGCGGCGGGGCGGCCGCACCCAGCGGGTATCGACGGGAAGGCGGCCAGGGGGCGTCTCGTCGAGTACAGTGAGGTCCAGGTCGCCATACAGGCATAGGGCCAGCGTCCGCGGGATGGGCGTGGCGCTCACGACTAAAAGATGCGGCGGCCGCTCGTGGGCCATCAACGCCGCGCGCTGGCGCACGCCGAAGCGGTGCTGCTCGTCCACCACCACAGCCGCCAGGCGGGTAAACGAAACATCCGGATGCAAAAGGGCGTGCGTCCCCACCACGACCACGGGCTCGCCTCGCGCGAGTTCGCCCAAAATGGTTTCGCGCTCCTCACGCGGGGTCGCCCCCCGCAGAAGCTTGACCCGGACACCCAGGGGGGCAAACCACGCGCCCAGTGTCGCGGCGTGCTGCTGCGCCAGGATGTCGCTAGGGGCAAGAAGCGCCGCCTGCAGTCCTTGCTCGGCGGCGCGCAAGAGCACGTAGGCGGCGACCAGCGTCTTGCCGCTGCCCACATCCCCTTGCAGCAGCCGTTGCATGGGATGACGCCCGCGTAGGTCCCGTTCAATGTCGGCGATGGCCCGCCGCTGGGCGTTCGTGGGGACAAACGGGATCCGCTGGAACCACTGCGTGACCAGCGGCCCCGGCGGTGGCAGCGGCCAGCCCGTGGCGGCGCTGGCGGCAGAACGGCGCAACCGGGCCGCGCAGCGAAGGAGCAACAACTCTTCGAAGGCTAGCCGACGCTGGGCGGCCACAAGACGCGCGGGGTTGTCAGGAAAATGTAGCCAGTGCAAGGCTTGCTCCTTGGACGGCAAGCCGGTCTCGGTGAGGAGCAGGCTCGGCAGCGGTTCTTGAATCCGTCCCGTGGCATACGCCAGGGCATCCCGTACCATGCGCCGCATAAGCCGCTGCGTCAAGCCCTCCGTCAGCGGATATTGCGGCACGAGGCGACCGGTATGCAACGGCGCACTGCCGGCCGCCTCAACCACCGACTCCAATTCCGGGTGGCGCATGCGCCAGCCCCGCCCGGGCGCGCGCTCGGCCCGCCCGCTGACGGCGGCCCTTTGGCCGGGAATTACCTGGACCGGGAAGCGCGCCGGGCGCCGCCGTCCGGCCGGCGCCCGGGCAAACCAGACCAACTCCAGCGTGTCCCCGAGATCGTCGGTGAGGGACGCCTGCCCGACCCACAGCCCGGGTTCGGAGCCTGCCGGCCGCCAACTGACGGGACCAATGGTCCCGACCACGGTCACCGGGACCCCTTCGGTCAGCGCCCTCACCGTCGTCGTCTCCCGCAGATCCACGTGACGGCGCGGCGTGTGCCGCAGCAGTTCCCCTACGCTCTGAATTCCCAACCGTTTTAGGCGTGCCGCCCGCGCCGCGCCGATCCCTGGCACCGCGGTCACCGGTTCATCCAACACGTCGACCGCCATGGGCGTCCTCCGGTTTCGGACGTCAGCTTTCAGGCGGGATAGAAAACGACTCCCAGCGTGCCTGGTCCCGCGTGGGTCCCGATGGTGGGGCCGAGCATGGCCATAAACAGCTCGTCCACCCGGATGCGCGCGCGGATTTGTTCCGCCAGCGCTGTCGCTTCGGCCGGAGCGTCGCCGTGCATGATCGCGACCCGCTGCGGCCGGTCGCCGGCCAGCTCAGCCATGCGCTCCAGCAGACGGGACACCGCCTTGGCGTGGCCGCGAGCACGCTCCAAGGGGGCGACGACGCCGTTATCGATGGTGAGTAGCGGCTTGACGCTGAGTAGCCCGCCGAGAAAGGCCTGCGCCTTACCGATCCGGCCGTTGCGCTGCAAATACTCGAGAGTGTCAACCATGAACAAGACCCGCTGACTAGCAATGATCTCCCGCACGCGTGCCAGGATCTCATCGACTCGCGCGCCTCGCCGGGCGAGCCTAGCCGCTTCGATGGCAATCAGACCGATGCCCATGGACGCCGAGCGAGTGTCCACCACGTGGACGGGCACGTCCACCATCTGCGCGGCCAGCGTGGCCGACTGCATGGTACCGCTCAGTTCCGCGGAGAGGTGGCAGGAGATGATGGCGCCGACCCCTTCCTCGGCCAAGGCGCGGTACACCTTTTCAAACTCGGCCGGCGACGGCTGCGTCGTCCGGGAAAGCTCTCCCGCCCGCAGGCGCCGGAAAAATTCCTCAGGAGTCAAATCGACGCCGTCGCGCCGCTCCTCGTCACCGAAGTGGATAGTCAGGGGCACGACGCGGATCCCAAGCTCGCTGGCGAGGTCTTTGGGGATGTCGGCGCCGCTGTCGGTCACCACACAAATGTCGGCCATGAATCCAGCTCCCTTCCACCGCGACACCGCCCCTGCGCCCACGGCCGTATTGGCACGGCGGCACAGCGGCACCGCTATTCAACCGAGAGAATGTAGTAATAGACGGGTTGGCCGCCCATGTACACCTCGACGTCGCACGCGGGCCACTCGGCCCGGACCTTCGCGGCCAGCGCCTCTGCTGCGCCGGCTTCCACGTCTTGGCCGTAGTAGATGGAGATGAGCGAGTCCTCGGGAGTCACCATGGCTCTGAGCGCCGATAAAGCCGCCGTTTCGGGGTCAGCGGAGACGGCCCGCACCTCGCCTCCGACCAGCGCGATGCAGTCCCCGGCCCGTACGGGGGTGTCCCATGCCTCGCTGTCCCGAACCGCGTACGTTACCTCGGCGGTACGCACCCGCTCGGCCGCCTCGCTCATCGTTCTAGCCACCGTCTCGGGATCTCCCTCAGGGGTGTAGGCCATCATGGCTGCCACCCCGGCCGCCGCTGTCCGCGTCGGCACAACGTGCACATGGCGGTCAGTCAGCTCCACCGCTTGGCGGGCGGTAAACACGATGTTGCTGTTGTTGGGCAGCACCACCACATGCCGGGCGTCAACAGCTTCAATGGCGGCCACCAGTTCCGCCGCGCTCGGGTTCATGGTCTGGCCTCCGGGCACCACCTGGTCCACACCGAGCGACTCCAACAACTGGCGCCATCCGTCCCCTTGCGCCACCGCAACGACCCCAATCTCCTTGGACAAGCCGTCAGCTCCGGGATGACCGTACACCGCCGTGCCGGGCGAGCTAGCCTCCCGGTACTGGTGTGCGTCTGCGCGGGGCTCCTGAGCCGCGGCCGTCCCCCGCACCCTCTCTGGGACCGCGTGGACATGGGCGACGGCGCCCGGGCTCTCGGCCTGGTTGTGGGATGCGGCCACCCGGTTTTGTTCCTGCATGTTCGCGACGGAGACGTTGAGCAGCTCACCGCGTGCCGTGCCGATTTCCAGGGCCCGGCCCGGATGGTTGGTATGCACGTGCACCTTGACAAGCTCGCTGTCGCCCACGACCAGTAGACTGTCGCCTAGGGGCTCTAGCTCTCTCTGAATCTCGTCCAGGTCGAGGTTGGACCCCCGGATCAGGAATTCGGTGCAATACCGATGCTCGACGAATTCGTGGGTGATGGCGCTGTGCAGTTGGACATCGGCAGTGGCGCCCAACCGCGGGGCGAAAGTCTCCGGCTCGGGCATGACGGACGGGGCCGGCGCCTCCCCGCGGACTGCGGCCAAGATCCCCTCCAAGAAGAACACAAACCCTTGACCGCCCGCATCCACAACACCGGCCCGCGCGAGTACCGGCAACAGGCTCGGCGTGCGCGCCAACGCTTCCTTGGCCCCACGGAGAGCCGCCTCGAGGACCTGCTCCAGGTCCTTGCCCTCGTGCGCTGCACGCCCGGCCGCATCGGACGCACCGCGGCCAACCGTCAGCATAGTGCCCTCCACGGGCTTGATGACAGCGCGGTAGGCCGTTTCCGTTGCGGAGGCGAAGGCCGCCGCCAGCTCCCGTGGGCCCGCGGTCTCAAGCCCCGCCAAGCCCTGGGCAAAGCCCCGCAAGAACTGAGACAAGATGACGCCCGAGTTGCCGCGAGCCCCCAGCAACGCTCCCCGGGCAAAGCGCTGGGCCGCCTCACCGAGGGGCAGCCCGGCCGCGCCGCCCAGCTCCTTGCGGGCCGCGGCAAGGGTAAGCGCCATGTTGGTGCCCGTGTCCCCATCGGGCACGGGAAAAACATTGAGGGAATTGACCGTTTCCTTGCGCTGCTCCAAATAGGCCGCTCCGGCCGCGATAAGCTCGTGAAACAATCCGGCTGTCAGTCGCCTTGGCGCCAACCCGCCAAACCTCCTTGATGTTATCGGCGGGTGGGTTGCCGGCGATGGCGCGGGCCGGCGGCGGGGGCAGGCGTCGCCTTGTCGTCGACGCGAACGCCCACGACATGCACGTTAACCCGTGCGACTTCGAGGCCGCACTGACTCTCCACCGCGTACTTGACCTGCTC
>LZRQ01000030.1 GCA_002159155.1 Firmicutes bacterium ZCTH02-B6 | reverse complement strand
GTGGGTCGCCCGCCTCCCTGGGGCGCGAGGCGCGCTGTTGACCCTGCCTAAGCTAGTTGCCGCGGAAGGGCTCGATCCCGGGACCTGGGGCCGGCTGATGCCCCTGTCAGCGGACGGCCAAGCGGGTCACCGGGAAACGGCAAGCCCGGTGTACGTCTTTCGCGCCGATGATGCGGCCACGGAAGCGGCTCGCGCGAGGATCGCCGCGCAGCTGGACGCGCTGCGGTCCAAGAGGCAGCGCCCTGGGCCGCCCCCGGGAAGCGGTGTCACGGCCGTCCCCGCTGGCGCAAGCGAGCCAACTTGGACGCGACGCGGGATCGGGCCGCCTCTGTGGCCTTGTGGTCCACTTCGGCCCATACCAGCCTGTCCCCGTCCCAGGCCGTTTTGAGCCATGTGCCCTCTTTGGCGTCGTCAGGCAGTGCGCCTCGCGGCACGGCCCGCTCCACCTCACTGGCGCCCACCAGCAATAAGGCGTGGTCGCCTGCGAAGCGGTCCACCACCGCGGGTTCCCAGCGGCGCGTCGTGCTTTCCACCAGGTTCTCCCCTCTCGCCGCACCCGGCACAAGGCTTCGGCTTGCCGGCAAAATCCCCCTGCCGCGCTTCCCCGACCGGGAACCGGCTTCAACGATGCGCGCGGCGTGCCGGGTTGGTCAGGAGTTTCCGCCCCCGCGTGGAATGATGCTGGCGAGGAGGTGGCGCGCATGTGGTGTAGGCGCGATGGCGCGAGCGTCGGCAGGGAAAATGGTGTGGTCCGAGCATGCCGCACGGTTCGAGCCGGCGTGATGGCGTTTCTCTTGGCGGCCCTCGCTTTGGGGTGCTTCCCGGCGGCGCGGGCGGCCGCGCTGCCGGCGGTGCAGCTGCAGCCGCTCAATGGCGTATTTAGCCAACCGGTGCACATCGCCTCCGCCCCGGGCTACCCGGACTACCTCTGGATTGTAGAGCAGACCGGCACCGTCCGGGTGTATGACCTCCGAGCCGACCGGCTGTTGGAGAGGCCGTTTTTGTCCCTGCGGGACCAAATTTCTACGGGCGGCGAGCGCGGGCTGCTGAGCATCGCGTTTCACCCGGACTTTGCCTCCAACGGCCGCTTCTACGTCAATTACACGGATCGCGCCGGGGACACGCAGATCGTCGAGTACCGCGTCGGGGCAGATCCCTTGGCGGCGGACCCCGCGACGGTGCGACCGATCCTGCACATCGACCAGCCGGCCGCCAACCACAACGGCGGCACCGTTGTCTTTGGCCCCGACGGCTACCTCTACATCGGCACCGGTGACGGCGGCCGGGCCGGCGATCCGTGGGGCAACGCGCAAAATCTCAATACGCTGCTAGGCAAGATGCTGCGCATCGACGTGGACGGCGGCACACCGTACGGGATACCGCCCGGCAACCCGTTCGCCGGCCGCAGAAACGCGCGCCCCGAGATCTGGGCGTTTGGCCTCCGCAACCCGTGGAAGTTCTCCTTTGACCGGGCCACGGGCGACCTGTATATCGCGGACGTCGGGCAAAACAACTGGGAGGAAATTCACTTCCAGCCGGCCGCCAGCCGGGGCGGGCAAAACTACGGCTGGAATATCATGGAAGGCAGCCACTGCTACCCGGCCAACCGCCGCTGCGACACGCGGGGGCTGACCATGCCCGTAGCCGAGTATGACCACACCCAGGGTTGCTCCATTACCGGCGGATACGTCTATCGCGGCACCCGAATACCGGAGCTGCAAGGCTACTATCTCTTCGGCGATTACTGCAGCGGGACGATCTGGGCCATGTCCACGGAACCGGCGGCGGGCTACCGGGAGCAGCCCGGGCGGCAGCCGGCCATGTGGCCCTTTGAGCAGCTGCTGCAGGAGGCCATGCTGGTCACGGCCTTCGGTGAAGACGCGGCCGGAGAGCTGTACGTGGCGGACCACACCGGTTTCGTCTACCGGATCGTGCCGGCGCCGTAAGCGGCAGTCGGTGGGCCTTTGGCGGCCGATCGCGTTCTGTCGGTCGCTGCTTCCCCTTTCCTTGAAGAAAGGGACGAGGTAGAGGCCGCCTACCTCTTTGGCTCGATGGCACGCGGGCAATGGACGCGCTCAAGCGACATCGACGTCGGCGTCCTGTTCAAGCCTGGTTTGGACGAGGAAGGGCGCGTGCTCGCCCGCATCGACATCGTCCAGTCGCTGCAAGAACGCGCTTGACGCTGCTCGAGCAATACATCAACGACTTGGCCGAAATCCAAACGGTTGACGTGCTCGTTCACGACTACGCGGTCGCGACGCACCTGGGCATTACCCTGGGAAGGGTCCGCTTTACTCTGAATCGAAGAAAAGCGGTGCTGACGCAACAATTGGGCGGGGTGGCCAGATAGCCTTGCTGTACCCAAACCAGCACCCTGAGCAGAGAGCTCGCGATCAAATCGACAATCTACTTGTTGCGGCCGGTTGGCAGTTGCAGACGAAGGATACCATGAACGTCTTCGCGTCGACCGGCGTGGCGGTTCGTGAGCTGCAGACGACCGAAGGGCCGGCGGATTATGTCCTGTTCGTTGACGGCAAGCCCGTAGGCGTGATCGAAGCGAAAAGAGCAGAAGAGGGATTCCGGCTCACCGTCCATGAGGACCAGACGGACCGATACCGCACGACCAAAATCAAGCTGCTCGATAACGCCACCCCTCTGCGCTTCGCCTATGAGTCAACCGGCGAACTGACGCGTTTCACCGATTATCTTGATCCCAAACCGCGCTCTCGCCCCGTTTTTGCCTTCCACAGGCCCGAGACTTTGCGCCGGTGGTTGGCTGAACCAAAGACTCTTCGCGCCCGGCTGCACGACATTCCATCTTTGAGCCCGGAAGGTCTACGCAAGTGCCAGTTTCGGGCCATCAACAATCTCGAAGCCTCGTTTCGGGAGGCCAAGCCACGGGCGCTAATCCAGATGGCCACGGGGGCGGGGAAGACCTACACGGCCATCACCTTTATCTACAGGCTCCTGAAGTTCGCCAAGGCTCGCCGCGTCCTATTCCTGGTTGATACGAAGAACCTAGGTGAGCAGGCCGAGCAGGAGTTCATGGCCTATACGCCACGCGACGACAACCGCAAGTTCACCGACCTTTATCGGGTGCAACGCTTGACTTCCCGGTACATCGCTCAGGATTCCAGCGTTTGCATCTCGACTATCCAGCGGATGTACTCGATCCTGAAGGACGAGGAGCTTGATCAAGCCGACGAAGAAACGCACCCGGCGGAACGAGTGCTGCAGCGGGAACCGGTCCCCGTCGTCTACAACGCTACCGTCCCCCCAGAGTTCTTCGATTTCATCATCATCGACGAGTGTCACCGGTCGATTTATAACGTCTGGAAACAAGTCCTCGAGTACTTCGACGCCTTCCAGATCGGCCTGACCGCCACGCCCGACAAGCGGACGTTCGCCTATTTCCATGAGAACGTCGTGAGCGAGTACCCCTACGAGCAGTCGGTCATCGACGGTGTGAACGTCGGGTACGAGATCTATCGCATTGAAACCCGGATCACGCGGGACGGCGGCGTGATCAAAAAGGACGAGGGTTTCGTCGTCGTCAGGGACAAGCTCACCCGCCGTCAGGGCTGGGAGCATCCGGACGAGGATATCACGTACACCGGCAAACAGCTTGATCGCGACGTAGTCAATCCGAGCCAGATCCGCACCATCATCCGGACTTTTAAAGAGCGGCTTCCCGTCCTCTTTCCCGGCCGCAACGAGGTTCCCAAGACGCTCATCTTTGCCAAAGACGACTCCCACGCCGACGACATCGTCCAGATCGTGCGAGAGGAGTTCGGGGAAGGCAACGCGTTTTGCAAAAAGATCACTTACCGCGCAGATGACCCCAGGGGGACGCTGGCAGATCTGCGAAACGCCTACTATCCTAGGATTGCCGTCACCGTTGACATGATTGCAACGGGGACTGATGTGAGGCCGCTGGAATGCCTTATCTTTATGCGGGACGCGCGCAGCCGCAGCTACTTCGAACAGATGAAAGGGCGGGGCTGCCGTACCATCAGCACCGACGACCTGAGAAAAGTGTCGCCGTCAGCGACACTCGGGAAGTCGGGCTTTATCATTGTCGACGCCGTCGGCGTGACGACATCGCTCAAGAGCGACTCTCGTCCTCTCGAACGCAAACGTGGAGTGCCCTTCAAAGACCTGCTAGACGCTATCGCACTGGGTAGAAGCGACGAGGACACGTTTCTCTCCGCAGCCGGCCGTCTCGCCACCCTCAACACGCGCCTCACGCCGAGGCAACGCAAAGAATTCGCCGAACTGACCGGGGGTCAATCGGTCGAGGACATCGCGAGGGCCCTCATCGCTGCTCACGATCCGGAAACCATCGAGAAGGCTGCCCGAGAGCGTTTCCATCTGGACCATGGCGAGGAGCCTACCGAGGACCAGAAGCGAGAGACACAGGAGTACTTGGCCCGAGAAGCGGCGAAGGCTCTCACGCCGGAGGTCCGGCAGTTTCTCGAATCGGCCAGAAAGGCCATCGAGCAAGTCATCGATGACAGAAACATAGATGAGGTCACCAGCGAGGGCTGGGATAGGGAGGCGGTCGTCAACGCCGAGCAGGCGATTGCCGACTTCCGGACGTACCTGGAGCAACACAAAGACGAGCTCACTGCCCTCCGAATCTTCTATGACCAGCCCTATCGCTTACGGGAGCTCACCCTCGAGATGGTCCGAGAAGTGCTCGAGCGACTCAAGGCCGACAAGCCGGCCCTTGCCCCAGCACGCATTTGGAACGCCTACAGGCAGCTTGAGGAGAACGTGCCGGAAACCCCAAAGAGCGAGCTTGTGGCGCTCGTTTCCCTTCTCCGCCGCGTCGTCGGGTTGGACCCGAAACTCACTAGCTTCGACACGGTCGTCAGGCAGCGATTCCAGGAGTGGGTATTCAAGCGCCACCATGGCGATGCGCCCAAGTTCACGGAAGAGCAGATGCACTGGTTGCATATGATTCGGGACCACATCGCTACGAGTTTTCACATCACCCCAGAGGATCTGGAGCTGGCTCCCTTTGACCGTCAGGGAGGCCTTGGGCGTTTCTATCAGCTGTTTGGGCAAGAGTACAAGGATATTCTCAATGAGCTAAACGAGGGGTTAGTGGCGTAATGGGGTCTCTTGACAAAGACGGCTCCCGCAAGGGCTGGGTAAAGGCGCGACTGTCCGAGATCGCGTTAATCAATCCTTCAGTGAGTTCCGAGCTCACCGACGACCTGGAAGTATCGTTCATACCCATGAGGGCAGTAGAGGCGATATCAGGTAAAGTTGATCTAACCGAGTCACGTACGGTAGGCGAGGTTCGTTCACGATATACCAGCTTTAGGGATGGAGACGTTCTTTGGGCTAAGATCACACCCTGTATGGAGAACGGTAAAGCTGCCGTAATGCGTGGGCTGAAAAACGGTCTCGGCTTTGGTTCAACGGAGTTCCATGTACTGCGTCCCAGGGATCCTGGCGTACGAGGTGAATGGCTCTTCTTCTTTCTGATCCAGCGGTCCGTTAGAAGAGATGCAAAGAACAACATGACGGGTTCTGCTGGTCAACTGCGTGTGCCCGTGGCCTATCTCACGGAAATGTGCCTACCGTTACCCCCTCTCGTCGAGCAACGTGCCATCGTAGCCAAGATCGAGGCCCTTTTTAGTGAGTTGGATAAAGGCGTCGAGTTGCTCAAGACCGTCAAACAGCAGCTCAAGCAGTATCGTCAGGCAGTGCTCAAAGCAGCTTTCGAAGGGAAGCTTACCGCCGAGTGGCGTTCGAAACAGCAAGCTGCAGGCAGGCTGCCGAGTGCCGATGATGTGTTAGAAGCGATCAAAATGGCGCGGGAAGAGCGGTATCGGCAACAAGTGCTGGAGTGGGAGCAGGCGGTTGTGGCCTGGGAGCTGGGTGGAGGCGAGGAGTTGGGGCGAAAGAAACCGACCAAGCCACAAAAGCTACCGCCAATGGTTTCGGGAGCCAACGGCACTTCCAGCGCCTTACCTGCCGAGTGGACAGAGGTCACTCTAGGCGCTGTCATCGAAACCCTCACGTATGGAACGGCCAAGAAGTGTGTAGCAGAGCCACATGGTACAAGCGTACTGAGAATACCCAATATCGTTGCTGGACGCATCGACACGACCGACCTGAAGTACGCCACCTTCTCAGAAGACGAGTTGGAAACCTACGCCTTGCAGGCGGACGATGTGCTTATTATTCGCTCAAATGGAAGCGTCTCACTGGTTGGCCGGCCCGCCTTGGTTACGGATCACGATACGCACCATCTCTTCGCAGGTTACTTGGTCAGACTGCGGCCAAACAGGGCGATAGTGTCCGGGCGTTACTTGGTTTGGTGCCTTCAGGCTCCTCGGCTTCGTGTTCAGATAGAGGCTAAGGCGCGCTCCACCAGCGGTGTACACAACATAAACTCAGATGAGATTTGTTCGTTGCGGATTCCTTTCTGCTCACTCGCGGAGCAGCAGGTCGTGGTTGCAGAGATCGAGGCTCGATTCTCGGTCCTAGACAACTTGGATAGAGCAGTCGACCACGGGCTACAGCAGGCCGAGGCTCTCCGTCAGGGCATCCTCAAGAAAGCCTTCGAAGGGCGGTTGCTCAGCGAGGCTGAACTAGCCGCTGTTCGCAACGACCCCGACTACGAACCCGCTGACAAGCTGCTGGAGCGTATTCGTGCCGAGAGAGAGCGGAATGTGCAACCGTCGAGGGGAAGAAGGACACGTACCACAGCTCAGCCAAATTCGCGACGTCGGTCCGAGAAAAGCGCTGAAGAGACGGTGAATAGTGGACGATGACGCCTACAAGCACACTCGTGAACAAGGTTTGGAGCTACTGCCACGTCTTGCGGGACGCTGGTTTGAGCTACGGCGACTACCTCGAGCAATTGACCTACCTCATCTTCCTCAAGATGGCGCATGAATACTCCCAGCCGCCGTACAACCGAGACCTCGGCATCCCCGAGGGTTACGACTGGCCGAGCCTGACCAGCAAGACCGGTGCCGAACTCGACCATCACTATGCCGATCTGCTCCGCAAGTTGGGTCAGGAAAAGGGCTTGTTAGGCCAGATATTCATGAAGGCCCAGAACCGCATTCAGGAGCCCGCCCTATTAGCAAGCCTCATTCACATGATCGACCAAGAGCAGTGGGCAATCATGGAGGCTGACGTTAAGGGCGATATCTACGAGGGTCTGCTCGAAAGAAACGCTCAGGACACAAAGAGCGGCGCCGGACAGTACTTCACCCCTCGCCCGCTGATCAAGGCCATCGTCGAATGCGTCCGACCTGAGCCCGGAAAGACTATTTGTGACCCGGCCTGCGGCACGGGCGGCTTCTTCCTGGCCGCGTACGACTTCATCACGAAGAACTACCAACTTGATCGGGCACAGAAGCAGGCGCTGAAGACAAGCACGTTCTACGGCAACGAGATCGTCCCGGCTACCCGTAGGCTGTGCTTGATGAACATGTTCCTGCACAACATCGGCGAGATCGGCGGCGAGGTCACCGTGTCGGCTGCCGACTCGTTGGCAGCTGACCCCGGAGTTCGCTACGACTACGTGCTGACCAATCCTCCCTTTGGGAAGAAGAGCTCGATTACGGTTACGACGGAAGATGGCAAGCAGGAGAAGGAGACGCTCACCTACAACAGGCAAGACTTCTGGGTAACGACGAGCAACAAGCAGCTCAACTTCGTCCAGCACATCCGCACGATCCTAAAGACGACCGGACAGGCGGCCGTCGTCGTCCCCGACAACGTGCTCTTCGAAGGCGGGGCGGGCGAGGTCGTGCGCAGGAAGCTGCTGGAGACGACCGACCTCCACACAATCCTGCGGCTGCCCACCGGCATCTTCTACGCGCCGGGGGTAAAGGCAAACGTCATCTTCTTTGACAACAAGCCGGCGGCGAAGGAACCGTGGACCAAAGAAATCTGGTACTACGATCTGCGAACCAACTCGCACTTCACCCTCAAGACGAAGCCGCTGACCTACGAAGACCTTGTCGACTTCGTGGAATGCTATAGGCCGGGAGAAAGGCACAAGCGTCAGCCCACGTGGAGCGAAGATAACCCCGAAGGTCGTTGGCGGCGGTTTACCTATGAAGAGATCATTGCTCGCGACAAGACCAGTCTTGACATCTTCTGGCTCAAGGACAAGTCCCTCAGTGATCTCGACGCCCTTCCTGAGCCGGAGGAGCTCGCAGCAGACATCATAGCAAACCTGCAAGCCGCACTGGCCGGCTTTGAGGAGATCGCCAACATTCTCGAAGACTAGCGGCGAACCGAGAGTCACCGGCAACGACGCGTACCCGGTGCGCGGCTCGCCCCCAGGCCAGTCCTCCGGAACGTCACCGTATGGGCGGACGACCGGGAAACCCTTTGAGGCCGATCTATGACGATGGTCGATGCCGATGCAGACCTCTCATCCATGAAGCGAAACACGAACAAACCCGGCCGCGCCTTCGTGCCTTTCCCTCCTGGCCTGGTCCCCGTTCACATCGTCGCCCGCCGCAACCGCTTCACGGTGGAAGCCACGCCGGCACCGGGCGACGCCTCGCCGGTCGCCCTCCACCTGCCCAACTCGGGCCGCATGACGGAGCTGCTCGAGCCCGGAACTGTAGGTCTCGCGCAGTTGACCGGCAAGGCGCGCCACCTGGCGCCGGACGAGACTACGGCGCCGGCGGCCGCTCGCCGGGCCGACGGCACGCCGCGACGGACGGTGGGCACGCTTCTGCTTGTGCACTACGCGGGACGCTGGGTTTCCGTGGACGCCCGCATGCCCAACCGCCTCTTTGCCCGGTGCCTGGAGGTCGACATGCTGCCGCCCTTTCGCGGGTATGCGTCGTGGCGCGGCGAAGTCCGCTGGGGGCAAGGCCGGGTCGACTTCCTCCTCGAGGCCCCGGATCGCCCGCCGTGCCTCGTGGAAACGAAGTCGTGCAACCTGGTGGAAAACGGCTTAGCCCTTTTCCCCGACGCCCCCACCTCGCGGGGCACGCGGCACCTCACGGAGCTCGCGGAGGCGGTGGAAACCGGTCGCCGGGCCGCGGTGGTCTGGTTCGTCCAGCGGGACGATGCCCGCGCCTTGGCACCGCACCGGGCGGCCGACCCCGCGTTCGCGCAAGCTCTTGCCCGCGCCCGGGCCGCCGGCGTTGAAGCGTACGCCTACCGCTGCCGGGTCGAGCCCGCCGGCATCCGGGTCCTGGACGAGATCCCCGTGGAGCAGTGAGGGACAAGCGCAGGGAGACGGGTTTCCGGGAGAGCAGGAGTTTTTCGCCGCCCGGACCGAAAGGGTTTCCATCCCTCTGGCGAAAGGAGCCGTCGCCGCCCGTGCCCAGCAGCCAAGCGGCCGCCCGCCGGACACGCCTTTGGCCCATCGACGCCATCCGGGGCTTGGCCGTCGCCGGAATGGTCTTTTACCACCTGATGTGGGACTTGTACTTTGTGGGCATCTACCCCGGCGACGTGACCCAAGGCGGCTGGCGCGTCTTTGCGCGGGGCATCGCGACGACGTTTCTCGTGCTGGTCGGCTTCAACATCAGCCTGTTCAACCGCCGTAGGCCGGGTGGAGTCCCGTACAGGCGATGGCTTGAGCGGGGCCTCAAAGTCTTGGGGTGGGGCATGGTGATCAGCCTCGTCACCTGGCCCATCTTTGGCCGCCAGTTTATCGCCTACGGCGTGCTGCACTTCATCGGGACGGCGCTGCTCCTCGCGCCCCTCTTGCTTAAAGTCGAGGGCTTCGCCGTCCCCTTGGGCCTTGCGTTCATCGCCGGGGGGCGGCTGCTCGGCACCCGCTACGTCGACACTGTGTGGCTCTTGCCCCTCGGCCTGCGACCGTGGCAGTACACCTCCGTGGACTATTTCCCCCTCATCCCGTGGCTCGGCGTCGTCCTCCTGGGCGTCGGGCTCGGCCCTCTGCTGGTGCAGCGTCTTGGGACCCGGCCCGGGCCGGAAGCGCCGGTACCAACGCCCCGCTGGGCCCGGCCCGCCGTCTTTCTCGGTCGCCACTCGCTCGTCATTTATATCCTCCACCAGCCGGTCATCATCGCCGTCCTCATGCTTTCGGGCGTGCGGTTCGTCTGAGCACGCCCACGGGGAATGCTTAAGGTTGCCCGCACCTTTCCCGGCGAGGTGACCCGGCTTGGCCGAACAAGCGCAAAACCTCACTCCCATCCGCCGCAGGCTCGCGGACAACGCCGCCGAGATGCGCGAGCGGCTCGGCATCGGCGTTTCCTTTGACATTATCGAACGGCCGGTGGAGATCGGCGGCCGCCAGGCCGCGTTTTACTTCGTCGACGGTTTCGTCAAGGACAAGGTCACGGCCGACATTTTCGCGAGCCTGCAGGAAACCGCCCGGGCCGAGATGGTGCCCGACGTCATCCGCAAGCTCCTGGCCCGCCGCATCCCCTACTTCGAAGTCGACACCGTGGACACCGTCGAAGAGGCCGTCGAGTCCGTCATGGCCGGCCCCATCGTGCTGTTTATCGACCGGGAAGACACCGCCATCGTCATCGACGTGCGGGAGTACCCCACCCGCAGCATCGAGGAGCCCGACCTCGAAAAAGTAACCCGGGGATCCCACGAGGGGCTGACGGAGACGCTCGTGTTCAACACCGCCATGATTCGCCGGCGGCTCCGGGACCCACGGTTGCGCTTTGAAATCTTCCAGGTGGGGCGGCGCTCCCGGACCGACGTGGCCGTGGGCTACATCGCTGACATCGCCGACCATGGGCTGGTCGACCAGATCAAGCGGCGCATCCAAGAAGCCAGTGTCGACGCCCTGCCCATGGGCGTAAAGAACCTCGAGGAGATCATCGTCAAGTCTCCGTGGAACCCGCTGCCGAAAGTGCGCTACACGGAGCGGCCCGACGTGGCCATCGCGCACTTGCTCGAAGGGCACATCATCGTACTGGTGGACACCACCCCCATGGCCATGATCCTCCCCGTCACCCTGTTTCACTTCTTCGAGCACGCCGAGGAGTTTTTTCAGTCGCCCCCCATCGGCACATACCTGCGCTGGGTGCGGGCGGCGGCGTTTCTCCTGGCCGCGGTGTTCACTCCCCTATGGCTGGCGCTCTATCTCTCAAAGCCGGACTTGCCTGAGTGGCTTGAGTTCATCGGACCTAAAGAGCCGAGCACGGTGCCCGTGTGGCTGCAATTTTTCATCCTGGAGCTTGGCATCGACCTCATCCGCATGGCCCTCATTCACACGCCGACCGCTCTAGCCACGTCGTTGGGCATCGTCGGGGCCATCCTCCTGGGCGACCTGGCGGTGTCCGTTGGCCTGTTTGTGCCTGAAACCGTTCTGTACACCGCGGTGGCCGCCATCGGCTACTTCGCCGTTCCCAGCCTTGAGCTTGCCTACAGCATCCGGCTGTACCGGTACGTCTTGCTGACGCTGGCAACGCTTTTCCGGCTGCCGGGATTGGCGGCGGGACTCGCGGCGGGGTTTCTCGTGCTGGCCTTTACGCGCTCCATGAATGTCCCCTACTTGTTCCCCCTCATCCCCTTCCACGGGCGGAGCCTGCTCAAATCCCTCTTGCGGCTGCCGGCGCCGGCGGTCAGTGAGCGCCCGCCCCTCATCAGCAACCCACAGTCGGATCGCACCCGCACCGAAGGCGCTCGCGTCCCTGCCGAGGGCGCCCGCAGCGGCGCGCAGGCTGGCGCGGGCCCCGAAGGCGCGCCCGCTGTGAGGCGGCGGACGCGGTTGTTGCTAGGCCCGCCGGGAGACGAAGAGTAGGAAATCCCTCGTCCCGCCAGCTTAATCGAGAATCGACAATCATTGATTAAGCTCCCGCGCTCTGCTATCATAAGAATCAACTGGAAAGCGAAGGAGGGGACATCGATGGCTGGCAAGGCTGGTCTTGTTCAGAACGTCGGCGGCATCGACCGCGTCCTCCGGATCGTGCTTGGGATTGTGTTGGTCATCCTCCCGCCCTGGCTTGGCTGGTCGCCGTGGGCGGCTGCCATCGTGGCCGCGGTGGGCGGCATCGTGTTCTTCCAAGGCGTCGTGCGCCACTGCCCGCTTTACTCCCGTCTAGGGGTTTCTACGGCGAGCGACGCCCAATAGGCCCCAGAGGGTTGGCTGGAGCGCCCAGCGACCTGGCCCGCTGCCTCGGCGCCATGGGCACCGGCGAGGCCGGGTTGGCTGGGCGCTTCTTTGTTACCGGACCTCAGGGCGCGCCTAGTGCGCGCTGCGCAAAACCTCATACCCCGCCAGCCGGACGCCGGCGGCCGCGCACACCTCCCGCAGGCGCGGGTCGGTGAGCACTGCGAGTTCCGTTTCCCGCTCCTCGATGTATCCCGCTCCTAGACGGCGTAAGTCCTCGTCCACTCTCCCGGGGTGGACGACCAACTCGCTAATCCCGCCGGGGAGCCGCTCGAGCATGAACAGGAAGTTTTCCACCGTCGCATTGCCGTAAAACCCGTCGATAAACCAGTCGGGCGCCGGCACCCCGTCCAGCTTCAGCAGCTCCGCCTGCCGGCGCACCGCGGCCGGCGTCATATGACGCACCATGCGGGCAGCTAAGATGGGGTGTCGCAGGGCAAAACCCATCATTTGGCCTACTGCCGAGTTTTTCATCGCGCTCGGAAACCGGATCACGCCGGTTACCGAGGCCGGCACCGGCTGGCGCACGGGGACCCCGAGTTCTTTGGCCAGCTCCCGCACGACACGGAAAAAGGGCGTATAGAGCACGACCATGTGGTGGTGATAGTCGATGTGGGTGATGCGCACGCCGGTGGCCGCAAGCCGCTCCGCCTGGGCTCGCAGCTCAGCCCGGAGCTCCTCGAGGGACATGTACAACAGATGCCGCGGAATCGCATCGAGAGAGTAAAACCGCCCGTTCCGGTCCACCAGCGTTGGCACCCGCTCGGACGGCAGCACGGGGCGCCCGGCGGTGATGTTGACGTGGAGCCCGATGGGCAGCTCCGGATGCGCCCGGCGGACGGCGGCCACCCGCTCCGGAGCCCCCTCCATGTTGATCATCGCGGAAGTGGACGTGACGACGCCGTCCCGCCACGCCTGCACGATGCCTTCCGTGACCCCGTCAGTGAGACCCAAATCGTCCGCGTTCACAATCAAGACCCGCTGCGCCTGCCGCACCGGTGCCGCTGGCATGCTCCTTACGCCTCCCGAAGCTCCGAGGGCGCGGGCCGAGCCGGGGGGCACAGGTCCCGGCGCCCGCATATCATAGCCCACCAGGAACGGATTCCTACGTTCCGGCCGCGGATCCTGTCGCGGGATCGCGGCGGTGGCAAAGGGGAGTGCATCGTGAGCCGGATCAAGAAGCGCCTCGTGCTCACCCGCGTCGATGGTTCCATCATCCGCATCCAGCGCCGGCGCAGACCAGCGTCGCGACGGACCACTTTCGACACGGCGCCGGAGTTGCCGTCCGAGCTCGAGTTGGACGCGCCCGTCGCGACTGCGGAACAGCCGGCCGCCGGCAGCGACTCGCCGGTAATGGCCGCGAATTCGCCATCCGACCAACCCATTACGGAGGCGAATGGGACTGCGGAGACGACGGATACGGGGACCAAGACGACGGAAGCAACGCCGACGACAACGGAGGCGACCACGCCGGCACCGCAGGTGACCTCACAGACCGCGCAGGTGACATCGGCGACAGCGGAGGCCTCGTCGCGAACAGCGGAAACGACGCCCCAAACGGCGGTGACGGCGGAAACTGGGGCTCCTCCGGCAACGGCAGCCACGCGGCCAGAGCCCCAGGCCGTTGAGTTGGCGGCGCCCGCTGAACCGCCGCCCGGTTTCGCTCCCAGCCTGCAGTTCCGGGACGGGCAAGGGGTACGGGGACTGCGCACCACCGGGCTCTTCGCGGTACCCGATGACAGCATCATCCAGCTAGTCCTGCTCCTCAGCAGCTTTGCGGAACAAGATCAGACGGCCAACGTCTGGGTACGGCGCGTCGAGGATGGCGAGCTCCGGACGGTGTTTTTCCGCTCCCTCTCGGTGCCCGCGGGCGGTGTCCAGCAGCTGAGCGTCGACGGCCTCGGGGGCCAAACGATCCGGGTCGATGTGGAACTCTCGTCCGATCTCCTGGTGCCCACCGCGTCGGTAACCCAGTACTTCCTAGCCGACGGGGCCATCCTGGTGCGGGCCTACAAGTCGCCGTCCGACTTCGTCCCAATCTAGGACACCTTTTGGCGAGACGCGCCTGGCCCGGCACCCTGGTCCGGCCGCCGGGCTTGGGCCTTGGAGGAGGAATCGCACCGTGCCTGTCACGTTGACCACCGGCATGTTTCCCGTCGCCCAGCTGCCCGCAGCTCAGGTGGTGTCTGTGCGAGTATACCTAGCCAACTTGGAAAACGTGCCCCACCGGGCCACGATAGCCGTTTCCCGGCGCAGCGACGGCGGCAAGGAGTTGATCCGCATGGAGGAGGTGGAGGTCCCCGGCGACGACGTGCGGGCCCTGGTGCTCCCCAGCGCCGAGGTGGAAGGTCAGACCATCGAGGTCACCGTCACCTTGCCCACCAACGGCTTCGGCACGGGCCAGCTGCCGCTGGTGCCCAGCGTGGCGGTGGTTTCGCGCTTCACTGGGGACGACACCACCGCCATCTTGCAATGGATCTCGTCCGAAGGCTTCGTGCCCGTGGGTGAAACCGCCGCGGCACCGGTCGGCGTCTAACCGCGACGCCGCAGCAGCACCAACAGCTTCCCGTGGGCTGACTTCGCGGCGCTCACCCGCTCCCGCCCGGACAAATCGGTTTCCTACGCGCGAATTCGCGCAAATGAGCAGGATCCCCCTACGCCGCGACGAAGATTCGCAAGCGGAAAATTTCCCATATCATACCGCGAGTAGGAGGGAACCTTCTTGCATCGTCGGCCAGTTGTCTCGACGAATGGGCGGGTGCGCGCCTTGGCGCTTGGGCTGGTGCTCGCCCTCGGGTTGGCGCTCGGCTTGGCGAGCGTGACGCCCGCCAGCGCGCAGCAACCGATCCGCATCGGCCTGCAGGGACCGATTACCGGCCCGTGGGCGCTGGAAGGCGAGATGGCGGTCAATTCCGTCCAGATCGTCGTAGATCAGATTAATGCCCGGGGCGGCATCCTCGGCCGGCCCGTGGAGCTTGTCATCGGCGACGACCAGGGCGAGGTGCGCCAGTCGGCCCTCACGGCTCAGCGCATGGTGGCCGAGGGCGTCGTGGCCGTCATCAGCTCTTACGGTTCTTCCATCACCGAAGCCGCGCAGCTCATCTACGAGGACGCCGAGGTGGTCAACATTGCCTACGGCGCCACCGCGGAGAGCTTGACCCAGCACGGCCATCGCTACTTCTTCCGGACTTCGTTCCGCGATGACCGCCAGGGCGACTTCTTTGCCGAGTTGGTCACCACCCACCTCAACCTGCAGCGTATCGCCATCGTGCACGACAACTCCACCTTTGCCCGGGGCTTGGCCGAGGCGGCCCGCCGGTCGCTGGCCAACAAGCCTGGCGTACAGGTGGTGTTCTATGACGCGGTGACCGCGGGCGAGCGGGACTTCACGGCCGTCATCAGCCGCATGCGCACCACCAACCCGCAGGTCGTGTACTTCACGGCCTACTATCCCGAGGCCGGCCTGTTCCTGCGGCAGATGCGGGACGCGGGCATCGATGCGCTGTTCATCGGCGGCAATGCGGCCATCAACGATGAGTTCATCCAGATCGCGGGCCTCGAGGTGGCCAAGGGCTCCCTGGTGACGCAGGAGCCGCTGCCCACCGACTTGGACTATCCTGAGGCCATCGAATTCGTGAACGAATACGTGCGGCGGCACGGCGCCCCACCCAGCACCCCGTGGCCGGTGTATGCGGCGGACGCCCTCAACGTCATCGCCGCGGCCATCGAGGCCACCGGCTCCACGGATTCGACGGTGCTGGCGGAGTACATCCGCAACGAGCTCAACATCAACGGCATCACGGGGCCGATCTCCTTTGAGGCGTCGGGCGACCGGGCCGGCGCTATCTATAAGGCCTACGTCGTGGACGAAAACGGCCGGATCGTGGACGCCGGCTACTAAGGCGACGGACCGGAGCCGGGGCGGCGGGCACGAGTCCCCGCCGCCCCCCGTCTGTCGGGCTGGCGCGGCCCCCGCGCCCTGCAGCGCCGCGTAGGGCGCCGGGGGCTGGCCCCAGGCGGGCATCCGGGTCGCCACCGGATCGAGGGTCGTCGTTTCTATGGGGATCTTCACCGAACAGTTGATCAACGGTTTGACGCTGGGCTCCATCTACGCTCTCATCGCCTTGGGCTACACGATGGTATACGGCATTATGCGGCTTATCAACTTCGCCCACGGCGAGCTGTTCATGCTGGGAGCGTATGTAGGTTTCACCTTGCTGATGTCGCAGTTTGCCACAGGCGCCGGACCGGGCCTGTTGCTGCTGGCCGTCGTGGTGCTGGCGGCCATGATCGCGGTCGCCCTGGTCGGCGTGACCGTCGAGCGCGTCGCGTACCGGCCGCTGCGCCATTCGCACCGGCTGACGGCCGTCGTGTCGGCCTTGGGCGCCTCCATCCTGCTGCAGAACGCGGCCATGCTCCTGTGGGGCAAGCGGTACCAGGCGTATCCGGTCGAGTTTGTGCCGGCGGGACGGTTTGAGTTGCTGGGCGTGCACTTTACGGCCATGCAGCTCATCATCTTGGCCACGGCCCTCTTCCTCATGCTGGCCCTGTACTTCTTCGTCCAGCGGACGGCCATCGGCATGGCCATCAGGGCCACGGCCATCGACCATGACACCGCCCGCCTTATGGGCATCGACATCAACCAGATCATCCGCCTCGTCTTCGTCATCGGCCCGGCGCTGGGCGCCGCTGCAGGCGTCATGATTGGGCTTTATTACCGCCAGATACACTACACCATGGGCTGGGCGTACGGCCTCAAGGCGTTTACGGCGGCCATCATGGGCGGCATCGGCAACATCCCGGGCGCCATGGTGGGGGGCCTGCTTTTGGGAGTGCTGGAGATGCTGGGCGCGGGTTACGTGTCGTCGGCGTGGAAAGACGCGTTCGTGTTCATCATCCTGATCGGCTTGCTCATCTTGCGCCCCCACGGACTGCTGGGCGAGCGGGTCGCGGAGAAGGTGTGAGGGGGGCGCCATGAACAAGCCGTACCTGCGCTGGATCGTCTACGCCGTCCTGCTCGCCGGGCTCATCGCGTTTCCCCGGGTGGCCAGCCGGTACTGGACGGATGTGGCCGTCTTCTTCGGCATCTACGTCATCCTCGGCTTGAGCCTCAACCTGATCCTCGGCGAAGTGGGCCTGTTCAACATGGGCCACGCGGCCTTTTTCGCCATCGGCGCGTACACGACCGCCATCTTGTCGACCCAGTACGGCGTGCCGCTGGCGTGGCTGTTCCCGTTGAGCGGGATCGTCGCCGGCCTGTTTGCCTACGTCGTCACGCGCCCCATCATCCACCTGCGGGGCGACTACCTGCTCATTGTTACGATCGGACTCAACGAGATCATCCGCATTGCGCTGATCAACAACCCCTGGGGGCTGACCGGCGGTCCCAACGGTCTGTTGGTCCTCGACCGCTTCACCCTTTTTGGATGGAGCGCCCGCACGCCGGCCGACTTCTACTACCTCACCTGGGGCTTCATCGTGCTCATCGTCATCGCCCTGGTGCGGCTGCAAAACTCCCGCATCGGCCGGGCATGGAACTACGTGCGGGAGGACGAGGTGGCCGCCGCCGCCATGGGCATCGACGTGCGCTGGGCCAAGAGCCTGGCCTTTACCCTGGGGGCAGGACTGGCAGGCGCCGCGGGAACGTTGTATGCGGCCAAGATCCGCATCATCTCACCCGACAGCTTCACGTTCTCCGAGTCCGTGATCCTCTTCACCATCGTGGTGCTGGGCGGCCTCGGCTCCATCCCCGGCGTCATCGTCGCGGCCGGGGCGCTCATGGTGTTGCCCGAGATCTTCCGGGACTTTATGGAGTACCGGATGCTGGTGTTTGGCGCGGCAATGATCGTGATGATGATTTTCCGCCCGCAAGGGCTCTGGCCGAGCCGCCGCTGGGTGCGGGAGTTGGAGACGGAAACCACGCCGGGAAGTGCAGGCAGCCCGCCCAAGCCGGGCGCCGCTGCACCCGCGGCCCGCAGCGACGCGTGATGGCCCGCACGATGGCCCGCACCGACCGCACCGACGCCTGCGGCCGCCCGCCTGCCTCGCAAGGTCGGTGCAACGCGTGCTGGCAGAGGCCCGCAGCCGCCTCAGCCCGCTGCGGACACGCAAGAGAAAGGTAGACGCCAATGGCTGACATCTTGCTGGAAACCCGCAACTTGACCAAGCGCTTTGGGGGCCTTGTGGCCGTATCCCACCTGGATTTCCGGGTGGAGCGGGGCTCCATCGCGAGCCTTATTGGCCCCAACGGTGCGGGCAAGACGACGGTGTTCAACGTGATTACCGGCATTTACCGCCCCGATGAGGGCAACGTCATCTTTGACGGCCGCGACATCAGCGGCATGAAGCCTCACGCCATTGCCGCCTTGGGAATCGGCCGCACGTTCCAGACGTTGCGCTTGTTTGGCACCTTGAGCTGTCTCGAAAACGTGATG
This sequence comes from Firmicutes bacterium ZCTH02-B6, assembly GCA_002159155.1. Taxonomy (GTDB): domain Bacteria; phylum Bacillota; class Limnochordia; order Limnochordales; family ZCTH02-B6; genus ZCTH02-B6. Next base: position 8,522 of record LZRQ01000030.1, on the reverse strand, counting down.
GCTTCACGCCACAGCCGCTCCCGGGCTGGGGTGCTCGCGTCCATACTGGGCACGCCCGCGCAACGCCGGGAAGAGCGGGCCATCCAGGCCGAGGCCGAGCGGCGGCTGCGGCAAGTGGGCTTGTGGGAACACCGCCACAGCATGGCCCGCAGCCTCCCGTACGGCGACCAGAGGCGGTTGGAGATCGCCCGCGCCCTGGCGTTGGATCCGAAACTGCTGGTGCTGGACGAGCCCGCGGCGGGCCTCAACCCCCAGGAGACGCAAGAGCTCATCGGCCTCATCCGCTCCATCCGGGACGAGGGCATCACCGTACTGCTCATCGAACACGACATGGACTTGGTGATGGAAGTGTCCGACCACATCACGGTGCTGGACAACGGCAAGAAGATCGCCGAAGGAACACCCGCCGAGATCCAGCGGCACCCCCGGGTGATCGAAGCGTACTTGGGCCGCGACGAGGATGATGAAGATGGCGCTGCTTGAAGTGGAAAACTTGGCCGTCGCCTACGGCCAGGTGGAAGCGGTCAAGGGCATCTCTTTTGCCGTGGACAAGGGCGAGATCTGCGTGCTGCTGGGGGCCAACGGCGCGGGCAAGACGACCACCCTGCGCGCCTTGTCGGGGCTTTTGCCCGCCCGCCGGGGCAGCATCCGCTACGACGGCACGGACATCACCCGCACCCCGGCCCACCGCATCGTGGCCATGGGGATCGCCCATTCGCCCGAAGGCCGCCGCGTGTTTCCCACCTTGACGGTGGAGGAAAACTTGACCCTAGGCGGCTTCATCAACCGCAAGCGGCCGGACGCGGTGGCGCGGGTCAAAGAGCATGTGTTCCATCTGTTCCCCCGGCTCAGGGAGCGTCGCCAGCAGCTGGCGGGAACGCTCTCCGGCGGCGAGCAGCAGATGCTGGCCATCGGCCGGGCGCTCATGGCCGAGCCCAAGCTCCTGCTCTTGGACGAGCCGTCCCTTGGGCTCGCGCCCCTGTTGGTGCGGGAGATTTTCCGCACCATCCAGGAGATCAACAAGGCCGGTGTCTCCATCCTCCTGGTAGAGCAAAACGCCCGGCTGGCCCTCAAGGTGGCCCACCGGGCGTACGTGTTGGAAACCGGCCGGATCGTCCTCTCGGGCACGTCCGCCGAGCTCCAGCAAAACGAGGACGTGCGCCGGGCGTATCTGGGCGGCGGCAGCACGGCCCAGGCCCACTGAAGCCCACACGAGGTGGGCCGCCAATCCCGCCACCGCGAGACCGCGAGAAAGAAGGTTTATCCCATGCCAGCCAAGCGCATGACTGCTGAGGAACTGAATCAGCTGTTCGCGCAACCTAACCCACCCCTGGTGATCGATGTGCGCAGCCGGGAGAAGTATGAGGCCGGGCACGTCCCCGGCGCCGTGCACATCCCGGCCGCACAGCTGGAAATTGCCCTGGCGGACCTGCCCCGGGACCGCGCCATCGTCACCTATTGCGGCGGAGGCACCTCTGGTCCCCGGGCGGCCGATTTCCTGCTCGCGCACGGGTTTGATGCCCGCGTGATGGCCGGTTTCCGCTGGTGGGAAAAGGCGGGCCTGCCCGTGGAAACAGGGGGCGGCGCATAACCCTGCCAGGCCGGTGAAATACTCCCGCGAGGCGACCATGCGGCCAAGCGGGAGGGCGCGGCAATGCTCGAAGGCCTCATCAAGCAGGCAGTCGACGAGGTTTTTGACCGGCTGTCCAAGATGCAAAGCGTCAAGCAGCTGTTTATGGTGGACGGGTTCTCGCTGCTGCGCATGGGCGCCATCGGCGAGCGGGCCCGCACCGGGCAGCCTCTGTCGGAGCCGTACGGTTCCACCCGGCGCTTTCTGGACTTCAACGAGTTGATGTTCCTGCCCGTGCAGCTCTCCCGGTTTCCTCTCGACAATCATCAGTCGGTGAAAACGGCCGTCACCATCGGCAAGCGGGCAGAGCGGCCCCTGCGGCTCGCCACGCCCATTATGATTACGGGCATGGCCTTTGGCAGCGCGCTGAGCAAAAAGGCAAAGATCGCCCTAGCCAAGGCGTCCACCCTGGCCAACACGGCCACCAACTCAGGCGAATCGGGGTTCATGCCCGAGGAAAGGGAAGCCGCGGCCAACTACATCGTCCAGTGGAACCGCGGCCGCTGGAGCAATCGCAAGGAGGACTTGCCCAAGGTCGACGCGGTGGAGATCCAGGTGGGCCAAGGAGCTGAGGGCAGCCTGGGCAACCGGGTAAAGGCGGAAAACATCCGCGAGGACTTCCGGACCCATCTGGGCCTGCAGCCCGGTCAGGACGCGGTGCGCCCCGCCCGGTTTCGCCACATCGACGACCCGTCGCAGTTCAAAGCGATGGTCGACGAGTTGCGGGAGGCGTCGGGCGGCGCCCCCATCGGCCTGAAGTTTGCCGCAAGCCGCATCGAAGAAGACTGCGAGGTAGCGATCCAGGCCGGCGTCGACTTTATCACCATCGACGGCGCACAGGGAGGGTCCGGCGGCGGTCGGGAGGTCACCATCAACAACACCGGTGTGCCGCTGGTGTATGCCATCCCCCGGGCGCACCGGTATCTCCAGGAGCGGGGCGTGCGGGACCAAATCGACCTGCTGGTCACAGGCGGCCTGCGGGACGCGGGAGACTTCCTTAAGGCGATGGCCCTGGGGGCCGACGCCGTGTACATCGGTGAATCCGCCCTGCTGGCCATGGTCTTTCACCAACTGGAAAAGATGCCGCCGGGCACCAACCCGGCCCAGCTTTTCCTGTACACGGGCGAATACCGGGACGAGCTGGACGTGGACGCGGGCGCCCAGGCGGTGGCCAACTTCATCAAGGCATCCACCACGGAGATGCAACTCCTCGCGCAGACGTTGGGCAAAGACGACCTGCAACAGGTGAACTCGGACGACATGGCGGCCCTCTCGCGGGAGATCGCCGAAATTACAGGCGTGCAGCTAGCCTACGTGCCGCAGGAGGTCCGCACGCCGCCCGTGCCGGCGTTCCGGTAAAACCCCGTCATTTCCCCATCGGTTTCAGGAACGCCAACAACAGCACGCCGCCCAAGACGCCCATGACCGGGTACAACGTCCCGACCACCTGGGCAAAGGGAAACAGCCCCCCGGCCAAGGCCGCCGCGCCTCCCACCAAGACGCTGGTGCGGAAACGCGCGCCGCCGCGTTCGCCAAAGCGCGCCGCCACGCCAAAGAGCATGGCCACCGCCGTCGTATACACCTCGCCCAGCAGCAAGACGCTGTACCCCAGTGGCACCCACGCGGGCAAGGCTCTTGCCGCGAAAAGCATCGGAATGTCCAGCGCGCCGGCGGCGGGCATAAAGGAGGCGACCGTCAGATGAATCGCGGCCGCCCCAAAGCCGAGCAGCACCCCACCCACCGCCCCGCCGCCCACGACCGCGGCGCGGTCACGGCCTGCCGCGCCCAAAGGCGCCAGGATGGGGATGGCCAAGACCATGTTGTAGGCTACGTACAACGCAGCCCCCAGCCACCAAAAACGGGCCGGCGCCAGATCTAGCTCCCCGTGCCAAGCCAACGCCCCGGACAGGCCCGGGCCGGTCGCCAGCGAGTAGCCCGCTATGGCCAGCACAGACCCGATGAGCAGAGGCGCGAAAAAGGAAAGGGCACCGACGACGCCCCGCAGGCCTGTGAGCACTGTGGCGGTGCTCGCCGCCGCCATCACCAGGCCTCCCCACCAGCGGGGCCAGCCAAACTGCTCCAGCAAGGCGGCTGCCGCCCCTGACACCATCGTCGCCGCCGTGCCCAGCAAAAAGAACACCATGAGCCCGTCGACGAGCGGCGCGAGGCGCGGGCCCACCGCCCATTGAATGAGAGGCCGGTGGGAGGCCGCCTGCAAGTCCCGGCCCAGCAGAAGGACGCGGACGCCGAAACCGGCAAACAGCACCACCGCCAGAGCGAGTCCCGCCAGCCCCCATCGGCCGTAGGCGGTGAAAAACTGGAGCGTCTCCTGACCAGAGGCAAACCCGGCCCCGACCACGGTGCCGACGTACGCCGTGGCGATGGCCCACGCTCCGGGGCCAGGTCCCGCCGCAGCACCGGGACCCGGGCCCCGAACGCTGGCACCCTGACCCGGCGGGCGCTTCATCCTTGCCCGCCCGCGCCCTGGGACGCCTCCACCTGATGCCGGGCCAGAAACTCCAGGATTCGCCGGTACACGGCGATCTCGTTGTCGAGCTTGCTGAAGCCGTGACCCTCGTCCTCAAGCACCATGTACTCGACCGGCGTCCCTTGGGCCCGCAGCGCTTCCACGATCTGGTCGGACTCCGCCTTGACCACCCGCGGGTCGTTGGCGCCCTGGATGATGAGCATCGGCTTTGTCATGTGCTTGAGGTAGGTGATGGGGCTGTCCTCGGTCAGCTTCTCCTTGTCCCGCTCCGGGTGCCCCACCAACTGCTCTATCATGGGCCGCCAAAAGTCAGGCACCGAGTTGATGAACGTAAACAGGTTGGACGGGCCGAAAATGTCCACGCACGCCCGCCAGTAGTCGGGGTGCCTCCCGTGCAACAGCAACGTCATGTACCCGCCGTAGCTGCCGCCCACAAGGAAGATCTTGTCCCGGTGGGCGATACCTTGCTCAATCAGCCATTCGACGCCGGCCACCATGTCCAGACGTGGCCCGTGGCCCCAATCCCGCTCTACCATCTTGAGAAACCGAGTGCCGTAGCCGACGCTGCCCCGGAAGTTGGGGGCAAACACGACGTAGCCGGCTGCCAGCAAGGCCTGGAAAAGGCTCCGGTACGCCTTGCGCTCGGCCCACTGGGGGCCGCCGTGGGGCCAAACCACCGTGTAGCCGTTGGCCCGTTCGGGCAGAGGCCGGAAAAGCAAGGCCTCGATCTCCAGGCCGTCAAACGATCGATAGCGCACCACCTCGGCGTCCCTGAGCTCCGACGCTGAAACCCCAAACACCCGGTTGTCGGTGAGCTGCTCCCAGCCGCCTCCCGGCCGCTTGAGACTGATGTTGAAGGGCAAGTGGGCGCTGCGGCCGAGGACGTAAAGGGTGCCGCTCTTGCCCACGCGGAAGTCGTCGATGGTGTCGTAAGGCAGCGGGATTTGCTCTAGGGCCCCCGACGCGATGTCGTACCGGTACAACCGGTCCCCGACGCCTTTGACGGCCAGGATGTACAGGGCGTTGCCTTCCCGGTGCAGGCGCAACCCCGACATGTCCTCGCCTTCAATGTGCACCAGGCGCGTGAACTGGCCCGTCCGGGCGTCGTAGCGGGCCAGATAGTGCACGTCCTCGCCCTCGTCGGTGAGCAAGTAAACGGTGTCGCCGTCGGTCAACTCCGCACCAAAGGTGCTGTGGGGCGCATCCGTCCGGAAAAGCGGCACCCGGCGGCCATCCCGGTGCAAGTACGCCCTGTTGTTGGTGTTGGAGTACGACTCCACCGTCACAAACGCGTCGCCCGCCGGCGATACCGCCACTAGCAAGGTGGTTCCTCCCGCACCTTCGTGCAGCAGCTCGTCGGCACCGGTTTCCAGGTCCAGCCGGCGGGAGTTGAGAAACACCGGGTTTCCCTGGGACGTGGTGTAGTAGAGCCAACGGCCGTCTTCGGACACGTGCATGGGGAAAAACTTCTGCCCTGGCGCGTGCAAAACCGGCACCTGTTGGCCCCCCGCCGGCGGCAAGGCGTATACTTGCCAGTTCTCGTCGCCGTCGCGGTCCAAAGCCGCCAGCAACCAGCGCCCGTGCGGATCGGGAAGGATGCCGCCGCAGTTTTGTCCCAAAGACGTCAGTGGGTACGGGAACGGGTAGCGCCGGTCCAGGTCCAACGCCCACAAGTCGGGCTTGCCGTTCATGTTGGTGCTAAAGATGAGCCTGCGCTCGTCCCGCTCGACCGCAAACGTCGTGATCCGGTACGTGCGGAAAAACTGCTCGACGGTCGGCGGTGCAAACTGGATCGCCATGGCCGTGGACCCTCCTTGTTCCCTAATTGCTGCGCCGTTTCCGCCGTGCGGCGGCGCCTTGTTGCGAGCGCAATTGTAAATGTTGTTCACACTGCGCAGGCCAACTCCTTCACCGTGGGCGGGAAAACGGCCCGGCCACGGCCGAAACGCATCCTGCTGCAGGACGTGGCAGGCGTTGGTCAAAAACTTACGCAGGAGCACTCTTAAGGCAATTTGCCCGCACGCTGGTCCAGTGAAAGGAGCGCTTGGTCGATGGCCGCACCGCAACCGGGTGCCGGCCGCCCCCGCCGGGTCGTGATCATGGGGGCCGCCGGCCGTGACTTCCACAACTTCAACGTCGTTTACCGCGATAACCCTGCCTACCGGGTCGTCGCCTTTACGGCAACCCAGATCCCCGATATCGAAGGGCGGGTCTATCCTGCCGCCCTCGCCGGCTCGCTGTATCCCGAAGGGATCCCTATCGTCGCCGAGGAGGAGCTGCCCGAGCTGATCCGCCGGGAAGCGGTGGATGAGGTCGTTTTTGCTTACAGCGACGTATCCCATGAGTACGTCATGAATCGCGCCTCTATCGCGATGGCCAGCGGAGCCGATTTCCGGCTTCTCGGCCCCGGGAGCACCATGCTTAAGGCCAAGGTTCCCGTAGTGGCCGTCTGTGCGGTGCGCACAGGCTCAGGCAAAAGCCAGACGACCCGCAAGGTGGCGGAGATCCTCACCCGGCACGGCGTCAAGGTGGTCGTGGTGCGACACCCGATGCCTTACGGCGACTTAACCCAGCAGGTGGTACAACGTTTCGCCAACCACGACGACCTGGAGCGCCACCGCTGCACCATCGAAGAGCGGGAGGAGTATGAGCCCCACATCGATCGGGGCAACATCGTGTACGCCGGTGTCGACTACGGGCAAATCCTCGAGCAGGCCCAGGCCGAGGCGGACGTCATCCTGTGGGACGGAGGCAATAACGACTTCCCCTTCTACCGGCCTGACCTGCTGATCACCGTGGCCGACCCGCACCGGCCGGGGCATGAAACCACGTACCATCCCGGCGAAACCAACTTCCGCATGGCCGACGTCATCATCATCAACAAAGTGGATTCGGCCGAGCCGGAGCACGTGGAGGCCGTGCGCGCCGCCGCCCGGACCGTCAACCCGGGGGCCGTAGTGATTGAAGCCGATTCGCCCATCACGGTCGACGACCCCGACCTCGTGCGGGGCAAGCGGGTCGTGGTGGTCGAGGACGGTCCCACGTTGACCCATGGCGGCATGGCCTACGGTGCAGGCGTTATCGCCGCCCGCCAGCTGGGTTGCACGCTGGTGGACCCGCGGCCGTATGCGGTGGGCTCGCTGCAAAAGGTGTACCGGCAATACAGCCACTTGGCGGACCTCCTGCCCGCCATGGGCTACGGCGAAACGCAGATGCGGGAGCTCGAGGCGACCCTGAACGCGGTACCGGCCGACGCCGTCGTCATCGGCACGCCCATCAACTTGGGCCGGCTGCTCAACCTCAACAAGCCGGCTACCCGGGTCCGCTACGAGTTGGAGGAAAGGGGCGCAACGACCCTGGAGACCATCCTCCGGGAGCGCGTACTCCAACCGGCCTAGCTTAGGAGGGGTCAATCATGCGTTTGGCAGGGAGAGTCGCGGTCGTGACCGGTGCGGCGTCGGGCATGGGCGAGCACATCGCCAAACTCTTCGCCAAGGAAGGGGCCAAGGTGGCGGCCGCGGATCTTAACGGCGAAGGGGTTGAACGGGTCGTCCAAGAGATCCGGGCGGCGGGCGGCACGGCCGTGGCCGTCAAAGCCAATGTGGCCCTGGAAGAAGATGTGCAGCGCATGGTTGACACGGCCGTGCAGGAGTTTGGCACCCTCGACATCCTGGTCAACAACGCCGGCGTCATGGACAACTTCGAGGCGGCCCACGAGGTCACCGACCAGGTGTGGGATCGGGTGCTGGCCGTCAACACCACCGGCCCCATGCGGGCCATGCGCAAGGCCATCCCCATTTTCCTGGAAAAGGGAAAGGGCGTCATTATCAACATCGCCTCCATCGGCGGCATCGGAGGCGCCAGGGCAGGACTGTCTTACACCGCATCGAAACACGCTCTTATCGGAATGACCAAGAACGTGGCGTTCCACTACGCCACGAAAGGCATACGCTGCAACGTCATCTGCCCTGGCGCCGTGGAGACCAATATCAGCGCCAGCATGACCGCCCGGCCTTCGGCCATCGGGTACGAACGCCTGAGCCTGGGGCTGCCGTTGAACCCACGCAGCGGCAAGCCCGAAGAGATCGCCGCGGCGGCGCTCTTCCTCGCCTCCGACGAAGCCAGCTTCGTCAATGGCGCAATCCTGGTAGTGGACGGTGGCTGGACTGCCTACTGACGATACGGTTCATCCGCAACAGCGGCAGCCCGCGGAGTTGGTCCGCCGCATGGCCGGATTTGCCGCGGGCTGCACCATCCTTGCGTTCGGTGTCGTCTTGAGCGTCAAGGCCAACCTGGGCGCCGCGTCGTGGGACGTCCTGCACCTGGCCATCGCCCAGCGCGTGGGGCTGTCTTTGGGGCAGGCGTCTATCCTTGTCAGCGCCATCCTTGTCGTCCTGACAGTGC
>LZRQ01000029.1 GCA_002159155.1 Firmicutes bacterium ZCTH02-B6 | reverse complement strand
GAGGAGATCAGCGCGTTCATGGCGTCCGTGAACATGTCCGGTGCTTTCCCGGCGCCGCCGATGGGGCCGACGCGGGCTATGTTTGAGGCCAAGTATCGCGAGCGCTTCGGGCATGATCCGAGCCCGTGGGCCTTGTACATGTACGACGCGGCGTGGATCGCGGCGTTGTCGGTGCTGGTCGCCGACGAGTACAACGGCGAAGTGCTCCGCGATGTAGCCCGCGTGATCGCGGCGCATTACATCGGCGCGAGCGGCCACAAGCTGCTGGACGCCAATGACGACGCCGCCATCGGCGACTACGAGATCATGCAGGCCCGCCAGGTGGATGGCACCTACGCTCCCGTCGTCATCGGCAAGTGGAGCAGCGGGACGGGCGAGCTGGTCCTCAACAGCAACTAGCGACTGGCCCTCGCTTTCAGCCTGGAGAGAATCCTCGCCAAGGCACTCAAACCCGCGTGGCCCAACGGCTTGACTTGGCTCAAGCCGTTGGGCCACTCTGCTGTCGTTGGGCAGCGCAACGGGATATGACGTTGCCGATCCTCGCCTGCACCCTGCAGGAGATCGCTCGTCGGCGGGGTATTGCACAATTCCATATCGCCCATGTGCGAGGCCGTCGCACGGAGAAACGCCGGCCTCGTGGGCATCCGGCGCGTGCACTTCACAACGAAGGATGGGCTTTGACGTTGCAGGATCGAGGCAGATTGATCGTGTCGTGCCCGGACCGGCCGGGCATCGTCGCCGCACTCTCGCGGTTTTTATTTGCAGCAGGTGCTAACATTGTCCAGTCAGATCAGTACTCGACCGACCCGTGGGGCGGCCGTTTCTTCATGCGGGTGGAGTTTGAACTGCCGGGGTTGGCCGAACGCTACGAAGAGCTCCGACGTGATTTCGCCCCAGTTGCCCAGGAATTCCAGATGGAGTGGGAATTGAAACGGGTTTCGCCGCCTAAGCGGATGGCGATCCTGGTTTCCCGGGAGGATCACTGCCTGTTGGACTTGCTCTGGCGCTGGCAGGCGGGGGAACTAGGGGTGGACATCCCGATGGTCATCAGCAACCACCCGCACTTGGCGCCGCGTGTAGAGCCCTTTGGCATCCCCTTTCACCATGTGCCCATTGAGCCTGTGGGCAAGGAACGACAGGAGCAACAGATCCTCGAGCTGTTGCGGGGCCGGGTCGATTTTGTTGTTCTCGCCCGGTACATGCAGATCCTCACGCCTGCCTTCCTGGCCGAGTATCCCCACCGGGTCATCAATATCCATCACTCCTTCTTGCCGGCGTTTGTCGGGGCGCGACCATATCACCAGGCGTACGCGCGGGGTGTCAAGCTCGTGGGCGCGACGGCCCACTATGCCACCGAGGAACTGGATCAAGGACCGATTATCGAGCAGGACGTCATCCGGGTCGACCACCGGGACGACCCCGAGAGCTTGCGCCGCAAGGGGCGGGACATCGAGCGGCTGGTACTGGCCCGGGCCGTCAAGCTGCACGCCGAAGACCGGGTGATCGTGTTCGGAAACAAGACCATCGTCTTCGCGTAAAGGAGCCCGGCCTGGGTCTATATGTGGCAAGATGCAGCAAGCCCGCATGGGTGACGCAAAAATAGCACATGGCTGTTTATACCACCATATAAACACATCGGTGTAGCCGGCATTTCCGGCTACATCAGGGCGCGGATGGCACCGATTCAAGCTAATGACGAGCAATGCCGTCTCAGGTGCACCTGGGCGGCGGGCCGCCAAGGAGGGGCTTGTTTTGCGCGTCACCATCGGTGCCAAACTAACGCTCAGTTTCTTGCTGGTATTGCTGCTCATGCTAATTCCGACCCTGTCTGGTTTTAACGGGATGCGCACCATCGAGCGCGCTTATCGCGAGGACGTAACGCGCATCGATGAGGCGCTGCGCCAGATTGAGTTGCTGGAGCGGCACATCGTCACGCAGGCCTTGAACGTATCCAACTACCTGTTGACAAAGGACCCCACGTTTTTGAACGAATTTGAGGCGGCCCGGCGCGCCGTCAACCAGACGCTGGCTACCCTAAAGGAGCTCGTGCGGCTGGCGGAAAGCCAGGCCATGCTTGGGCGCATAGAAGCCATACAGTCCGAGTACGTGGCGTATGCCATTCCTGTGATGGAGATGGCCGAGTTCGCGGACTTGGCGCTGATCGAGGACGCCATCGTTACCCTGGCGTCCATCCGGAGGGACCTCCAACAGGTTACCGCAGCTTTGGTGGAAACCGGAACGCAGCTGGTAGCGCAAGCGCAGGAGCAAGCTGAAAATACCGCCGCCACGGCCCGTTGGATGGCTACGATGGCGTATGTCATTACCGCCCTGATCGCCCTGGCGATTGCCGTCTGGATGACGAGGCGGATCTCCCAGCCGTTGCGCCGGGCGGCGGAGTTGGCGACACGGCTTGCCGATGGGGACTTAACCGTTGAGCAGCTTGAGCTTTCGTCGCGGGATGAGATCGGCGAACTGGCTGCGGCTTTCAACCGCATGGTTGACAGCTGGCGCGAAATTATAGGTGAAATCCGTGAGTCAAGCCGACGCCTGCTTAGCGACGGCGAACGGTTGCTGGCGGTGGCCGGCGAGTCGTCGGGCGCGACCGCCCAGATCGCCGCCGCAGTCCATGAAATGGCGCAGGGGGCTGCGGTCCAGGTGCGGCAAGTGCAGGAAACCCGCGCAGCCGTGGAGCAACTGCGGTCAGCCATCGAGCAAATCGCCCGCGGGGCGCGGGACCAGGCGCGGCAGGCCGACCAAACTAGCCGGTCGCTGGAGCAGATGGCGCAGTATGTGGAGCAGGTGGCCGCTTCCGCCCAGGCGGTGGCACAGGCCGCCAGTCGCGGTTCCCAGCGGGCGCAAGCGGGGGACGATGCGGTGCGCCGCGTGGTGGAGGGGATGTCCCAAATCCGTTCCGCCGTTGAACGGGTCGCCGAGCGCATGGGCGAGCTGCGGGACTCCAGCCGCCAGATCGGGCAGATCGTCAGCATGATCAGTGACATCGCCGATCAGACAAACCTTCTTGCCCTTAACGCCGCCATCGAAGCGGCGCGGGCCGGCGAGCATGGCCGCGGTTTTGGCGTCGTTGCTGACGAGGTGCGGCAGCTGGCCGAGCGCGCGGCCCAATCCACCCGGGACATCGGGCATCTGATCGGCACCATCCAGGCCGCCATCGAAGCAGTGACCAGTGACATGCAGGCGGGCACCCAGCACGTGGCGGCTGGGATGGAGCTGGCCGCGCACGCTCGTACGGCGCTGGACGAGATCCTCGAGGGGATCCACACTACGGACGGCCTGGCCCGTACCATTTCGGATGCGGCGGCGCAAATGGCCGCTGCCAGCCCCATGATTTTGTCGGCCATGGCCAACATGGTGGCGGTCGTCCAAGAAAACACCTCAGCGACCGAGGGGATGGCTGCGTCCAGCGAGCGGGTGCGGACGGCGATGGACGAGGTGGCCAGCATCTCGGAGCAGAGCGCGGCAGGTGCCGAAGAGGTAAGCGCCTCTACGGAAGAGATCAACGCCGCGGCCGAGGAGATGAAGAGCTCCATGCAGCGCCTCATGGCCATCGCGAACGATCTCGCCCGCCTGGTGGACCGTTTCCGGGTCGACGCCGGCGCGGGGGCGTCCGTCGGTACGGCCGCCTAACGCAGGGACGAGCCCACATTCACTGCTTTTCGCACGGCGGGGTCGCCGCCAGGGGGTTACGAGCCCGTCGGGTCAGGCAATATACCAGCATTGACAGCGGGGGGATTCATGATGTACGACGTCATTGTGGTAGGCGGCGGCTGCGCCGGGGGAAGCGCAGCCGTGTTCCTAGCTAAGGCCGGGTTAAAGACGCTGGTGCTGGACAACGACAAAGGCCAAACGCGCCGGGCGTGGATCGACAACCACTACGGCTTGGCCGACGGCGTCGCGGGGCCGGATCTCGTCGAGGCGGGCAAGCGGCAGGCGGAACGCCTGGGCGCCGAGTGGCATATTGCCCAGGTGACGGCCGTCGCCCCCTTGCCGGATGGGTTTGCCGTCAAGACGGAGGACGGTCAAGAGTTCCAGGGGAAGCAGGTGCTACTGGCCACCGGTGCGGCCATGTCATTGGCCGAGGCCCTCAACCTGGAGTTTACCGATGGGCGCGAGGCCCGCTACCCCCGGGTCGTCAAGGTCGACATCGACGGCCGCACCAGCATTCCCGGCGTTTGGGCCGCTGGAATTCTCGCTGGGGTGAGCGCCCACACCATCATCACGGCGGGCCACGGCGCGCATGTGGCGGTGGGGCTCATCAGCGAGCTGGAGGGCAAGCGTCACGTCCAGCACGACGTGTTGGGCAAGTAGAAGCAGCAGGTTGATCAGGCGAAGGCCGCGTCGATGCTCTGGCAGAGCAGATGAATGACGGCCAGGTGCCCTTCCTGGATCCGAGCTGTGTCGCGGGACGGCACCGCCACGACCCAATCGCAAAGGGGGCGCAGGGCGGTGTCGTCCTGACCGCAAAAGCCGACGGTGACAAGCCTGCGCTCGCGAGCCGCTTCCAAACCTGAGAGTACATTGGCGGATCGGCCGCTGGTGGTGAGGCCGATGGCCACGTCGCCGGGCCGGCCAAAGGCCGCCACCTGCCGGGCAAACAGGTCGGTGAAGGCGAAGTCGTTGCCGATGCACGTCAGGAGACTGCCATCGGCCGGCAAGGCCTGGGCGGGCAACGGCTGACGGTTGCGCTGAAACCGCCCTACCAGCTCGGTAGCGAAGTGGGAGGCTTGGGTCGCGCTGCCGCCGTTGCCGAAGATGTACAGGCGGGCGCCAGCCCGCAAGGCGTCGGTCAGCGCATCGGCTAGAGCCTGAAGGTGAGGCGCACTTGTTCGCAGCCAGCGCACTACCGTCTCCATGTCGTGGAGTTGGGCAGCCCACGGGTGGTCGTAGAGGGGGGCGGTGCGCGAGGTACCGGGTGCGTTCCCTAAAGGTGAGTTGGACATCAGCGACTGCCTCCTAGTTTGCGGGACAGATTCACATCAAGAGTGAAGAGCAGGATCCGTTCCGCCCGTTCGATGTCGACGCTGCTCACCATCGACACCACCTTGGCCCCCGTGATCTGGTGGACGATCTGGTTCAACAGCAGCCGGGACTCCTCCAGCAGCTTTTCCCGCATCTGCTTGACCAGGTTCGCACCGTCGGGCGATTCGATCAGCTTTTGCTCCGCGACCGTGAGCGCATCCCGCAGCCGCACGACGATGAGGTCTTCCACGATGTAGGTGCGGATGGCCTGCGGGCCGCGCCCGATGTAGTCCTTCTCAAATTGAAGGATGCTTTTGGACAACGCGTCCTCCAGCTGTCCTTTCGTGCGCTCCAGCGACTTGGACACGTGTGCAGTCACCGCCTGCGTCTCCGGGCCTGGTCTAGGGAAATGACATTGCGGCCGTCCGCTGCGGGCAAGTGGGGTGAGGCCGACCGCGCAGGCGAGGTCGACCGCAACTGGCCTGGGACCGCAGCCGGCATTCGCACTTCTTCAGCGGGCGGCTGCCGGGCGGCGGCGGCCCCGTCCGGCTTTTCGTCCCCGGGCACAATCCGCGATGGGACGGTTTCGCCAGGGCCTACCCGTCCGGCTCGTTCTAAGGGTGCCACAGCGGGCGCAAACCCGCGCAGGACACTGTCGTCCACCGGCTCAACCAAGCCCAGCGCGCTGAAGCAATACAGCGCATGCCACGTCTTGTGAACGGTTTCGCCAAGCAGCGTCGCGATGTCCGCTGCCGACATCTCGCCGCTCAAGGCCGACCAGATCGTCCACTCTTCGGCTGTCAGCAATTGGCGCAAGGGCATATGGTCCGCCAACGCGGTGCGCCGCACCACCGTCGACGGCTTGGGCACCAAGCGCCCCCACTTCCTAGGGTTGTCGACCCGGCGGACTGCGCTGAGCAAGAGCATTTCCCAGCGAGCGCTCAAGTTGACCGTGGGGTCGAGACGGGGGCTGAACTTAAATGACCCCCGCTCCCAGCCAAAGGGGACCCAAAACGCGTCTTGTCCGCTAGCGGCCCCGCAGAGGGCCCCCACAACTTCGCCGCCTTTCCAAAACTGCAGTGCCATCTCGCCGCCCCGCTGCAACACCAGCGTGCCCGAGCGCTTGCCCGAACGCAGGAAGTGCATCACATGCACCAGGTCCAGCACTTGCAGGCTGCCTTCAAACTCAATGGCGCTGCGGGCGATCTGGCCCATCCACGCCCGCAAGTGCAGGCGCATCGCCTCTAGCCCTTGCGCCAGGGGCGCAAAGCGCCGGTCGCCGGTGGCGGGCGCTTCCTCGTCAAAGTCGCCGCCGGCCAAGCGTTGGATGAATGCCACGTACTGCGTCATCGGCGCGAGCAGCCACAGCCCGGCCCCATACGACAGCGCGAAGCCGGCTGCGCCGGCCAGCAGGCCCGTCGTCCAGCGGGACAGCCAGGTGGCCAGTACGGCAGCCCCTAGGCCGATCGCCGCAGCAAAAATGGCTACCCGGTCAAAGCGCCTCATGAGTGCCTGTTTCCCAGGTCGCGTCCTCGGTGCCCGTCAAGGAATCTATGGGCCCGTCGAGCCTGCACACGATCAGCCGCTCGTCCGCCGCCGGATCCAAGTCGACGGAAACGCCCCGCACCCGCCGGCCCGGCAGCACTTCGTTGAGGCGGAGAACCAGCAGCTCGTGCACTTCCTCAAACTCCCGCACGAGCAGCTGCCGCATGAGCATCTGTCCCTCGCGGGACTCCGCCAGATTGCGCTCGGCGGGGCTAAGCACGCCCTGCAACCGCAGCAGGATGAGGTCATCGACGAGATGGACCCGCACCCGCCGGGCGGTGCGATGGAAATTGTCCCGCTCAAAGCGCACGATGGTGTCGGCGAGCACCCGCGTCAGGTCCGCCTGCGGCGAGGCTGACCGAGTGTCCGCATTGGTGAAAGCCATGCACCATCAACTCCTTAAGGGCGCCGCAGCAAGTGCGCCACTCGGGGCGAGAAGTAGACCGTCACCTCGGAGCCGGGCTCAAGCAACCCCCAAGCAAACGGGTTGGACATTTCCGCCAGCAAACGCGGGTGACCCGGCACCTCGATCTCGTACTCGACCACCGCGCCGAGGAAACTGCGCCGGACCAGGCGGCCGTCGACTACGGGAGTCAACTCGCCCTGCGCACCTGCTCCAGGCACCGGCTGTCCCACCGCTCCGCTGCGGGGAAGGACGTAGGTGTTCTCAGGCCGCAGCAAAATGTCCACGAAATCGCCGGGGCCAAAGGAATCTTGCCCGGAGCCGGGTACAAACACGGTGCGGCCGTTTACCTCCAAGTCATAGCCGCCTTTGGATACCCCAGCGACGCGCGCACTGACGAAATTGGCCCGGCCGATAAAGTCCGCCACGAAGTGGGTGGCCGGGCGGGTGTACACTTCCTCAGGCGTCCCCGCTTGCTCAATTCGCCCGTCTTTCAAGATCACGATCCGGTCCGAAATCGCCATGGCTTCCGACTGATCGTGCGTGACGTAGACGCTGGTTATCCCGTGCCGCTGCTGCAGCGCTCGAATCTCGAGGCGCATCTGCTCCCGCAGCTTCGCGTCCAGGTTGGACAAAGGCTCGTCAAAAAGCAGTACCCGGGGTTCGTTGACGATGGCCCGCGCCAACGCTACCCGCTGCTGCTGCCCACCCGACAGCTGGTCGGGACTGCGCTGGGCCATGTCCGACAGCCCTACCTGCGACAAAACCCGCTCGGCCCGGGCTTTCTGCTCCTCGGGGGAGATGTCCTTGCGCAGCTTCAGGCCGAAAGTGACGTTTTCCCAAACGGTGAGATGGGGGAACAAGGCGTAGTTCTGGAACACCAGCGCCGTGTCCCGCTTGTTGGGCGGCGTGTGGGTGATGTCGCGGCCCCCCAACAGAACCTTGCCGGACGTCGGGGTTTCAAAGCCCGCGATAATGCGCAGGATCGTCGTCTTGCCGCAGCCCGACGGGCCGAGCAGCGTTACCAGCTGGCCGGGCGCGATGCTCAAGGAGACGTTGTTGACCGCGGTGACCGAGCGGCTCGGATCCGCCCGGTTGACAAACACTTTCGTCAGGCCTTCGATGACGATATCCATGGCGAGTGCAGCCAAGACCTCCCTCGACACATGCGCCTACAGGCGCTGCTGAATGGCCGCGCCGAAGGCGCGCCCCAAAAGGAGACGAATCGTGCCGGTGGCCAGCAGGATGATGGCCAGAAGCACCATGCTAAACGCGGCGGCCGCGCCCAGGCGGCCGGAGCCGACCTGGGACAAGATCTGAACGGTCATCAGCTGCCAGTCGGCCGAAACCAAAAAGATCGCGCCGCTGACGGCCGTCATGGCCCGCACAAAGGAGAAGACAAGCCCCGAAAAGAAGGCCGGCGCCACCAGCGGCAGCGTCACCTTGCGGAACGTCTGCGCCGTAGAGGCCCCGAGGTTGATGGCCGCCTCCTCAATGGACGGGTGAATCTGCTGCAGCGACGCCACGCCGGCCTGGATGCCCAGCGGCATGTAGCGGAAGATGAAGTGCAACGCGATGATGGCAAAGGTGCCCGTCAGCGCCAAGGGACGCGTGTTGAAGGCGAGCACGTAGCCGATGCCGATAAGCGTCCCGGGTAGGGCGTAGTCCAGCAGGCTGACGAACTCCATGGTGGACCGGCCCGGAAACCGCTGGCGCACCACGAGGAACGCGATGACCATGCCCAAGATCCCTGCGACGGGTGTGGACGCGACGGCGATGACCAGCGTGTCCAAGATGGCCTCCCGGCCCACGCCAAAGACGTATTCGAAGTTGCGCCACGTGAAGCTGTGATCGAAGCCCCACAAGCGGGCAAACGCCCCGACGGCGATGGCCACGTAAAAGCTAATAACCAACAGCGAGACGAGGCCCGTGACCGCAATCAGGAACGCCTTGGCTCCGCGGCTTACCGCCATGTAGCTGCGGCCCGTCGGCTTCCCAGTAACCGTTACGTAGCGGCGCCGGCTTACCCAGTACTTTTGCACCACGAAGGCGACGAGCGAGGGAACGAGCAGCGCCACCGCGAGCGCCGCCCCGCCCCGCAAGTCAAACATGCCCGTCACCTGCAGGTACGCCTGCACGGCCAACGTCGGGAAGTGGCTGCCGCTTAAGATGAGCGGGTTGCCGAAATCCGCCATGGATTCGATGAAGACGATGAGGGCTGCGCTGGCGAGCCCCGGCCGGGCCAAGGGCAGCGTCACCTTGCGGAACACGTGCCAGCGGCTGGCGCCCAAGTCCAGGGCCGCTTCCTCGAGGGAGTTGTCCAGGCTCTCCAGCACGCCTTTGAGGGTCATGTAGGCGACGGGAAAAAAGGTGACCACTTGGGCGAAGACGAGGCCGTGCATGCCGTAAATATTGAAGTCGTGTAGGCCCAACAGCTTTGAGGTGACAAAGCCGTTGCGGCCAAAGAGCATGATGATGGCCACCGACCAGACGAAGGGCGGCGAGATCACCGGCAAAATGGCGATCGTGTTGAGCAGCCCTTTGAAAGGGATGTTGGTGCGGGTGACCGCAAACGCGAAGGCAAAGCCGATGGCCGTCGCCAGCACCGCGACGATCAAAGCGGTGACCAGCGTGTTGGTGAGGGCGGCCCGCATGTACCAACTGGAAAAGATGGTGCGGAAGGTGGCCAGGCTCCAGCTGCCGTCAGGCTGCACGAGGCTGACTTCGACCACCTTGAAGATGGGATAAATGACGAATAAGGCGAGCAGGGCGAATACGGCCAACACCGCGATGAACAGCGGCGGTTCGGCCACGAGCCGGCGCCAAGCGGCGAGCATGGGCCTGGACCTCCTTAGCCGGGTGGCGACTGCGTGCGTTAGGTTTCGTAAGACGGAAAGCAGGGGGAAGGACGGCTAGACCGCCTTCCCCCTGGGCGGCGTGCGGCGGTTACCGCCGCAGCACCTCGTCAACCCAGCGGTTGACCAGTTCGTTGCGGACTTCGCCGGCCCAAACCGCGTCGTACTCGATGAGCGGGATCTCGCTCACCGGCGGCAGCCCTTCACCGGCCACCGCGTCCGGGTGGACGGGGAAGAAGTAGGTCTTGAGCCGGGCCAGGCTGTTCTGGGCCTCCAGCGTCAGGAGCCAGTCCACCAGCTTCCGGGCGGCCTCCACGTTGGGAGCGCCCTTCACGATGGAGACGGCCGGCGCTTCAAAGCCGACGCCGTCCTTGGGGAACACGACGGCGATCGGGTACCCCTCGTCCTGCAGCTGCAAGAAGGCCGGCGTGAACTGGATGCCGATGCCGGCCTCGCCGAAGGCCACGGCCCGGGACGGCGCCGTGCCGCTCTGCGTGTAGGTCTGGATGTTTTGGTCCAGCTTCTTCAGGTAATCAAACGCCTTGTCCTCGCCCCAGGCGAGCACCAGCGAGGCGACGAGGTTGTAGGCCGTGCCGGAGGACTGGGGCGTCGGCATCTGGATCTGGTTGCGGAAGACCGGGTCCAGCAGGTCCTCCCATGTTTCCGGCATCTTGGCGCCGCTGCGCTGCAGCCACGGCAGGTTGACGCCGACCGCCATCGGGTTCATGTAGAAGCTGACCCAGTAGCCATCGGGGTCCTTGAACTGGGGCGCGAGCACTTCGGCGTTGGGGGAGAAGTAAGGCTGAGTGAGGCCGCGCTCCTTGGCCAGCACGTGGTTTTCGCTGGGGGCGCCCATCCAGACGTCGGCCTGGGGGTTGTTTTGCTCCGCCTCAAGCCGGGCCAAGGCCGGACCCGAGGACAAGAAGACGAAACGCACCTGGATTCCGGTGGCCTTGGTGAACTCGTTCAAGATCTTGCGGGCGTTCTCTTCGTCAACGCTGGAGTAGACGGTCAGCGTCTGGGCCGCCGCGGTCCCTACGGCCGATACCACGGTGGCCAGCGCCATGACCGCAGCCAACGCCAGCACCAGCAGCACATTGCGCGTTCTCATTCTGGAACCCCTTTCTTCAAGACCTTGGTTCGATTGCGAAACCGTTATCCAAGAGCAACAACGAAGCCGAATCTTTCCATCAGCGACACGTGCCAGGGCTCTTTCTTTGAAGGCACCCCTCCCCCGTGGCCGCCCACAACAAAGAAGCCACGAACACGTACACGAGGCCTCCGGTAAAGGCCTACGTGAACGGCTCGTGGCCTATCCCACGCCCACCGCCGCACCGGGCGGTCTGCGTCTGATCAGCCAGTCTGACCTATGTGAGCGGCATTAGGCTTGTGCGCCGCATGTTGCATACGCCAAATTCCACCCGAGATTTCAATTTCCTCCTTTGCCGCACCGGTCACGCTCCGGTGGAGGAATGGGAGTTGGAGGCGGGAAACGTGAAAAGCATGGAGATGATGGCCAAACAACGCGCGAACACCGCCGAATTTTTGGGGGCAGGCAAGCGGCTCCATGCGCTGGTGGTGGGTGGCACGGGCATGCTCCGGGGGCTGACGCTGGCGCTGGCGGGCAAGGGGTACATGGTTTCCGTCATTGCCCGCGACGCCACACGCCTGCGAGCGCTGGCCGATGCGGCCGCCGGCCTTCCGGGCGGTGTCAACCCGTTATTGCCGGGGTCATCGAGGAGAGCCGCGTGCCTTGCCGCTTGTTTCACGTGCGGGGGAGCGCCGCGGCTAACCCCGCGGAAGAGGCCAAGCAGCCGCCTGCTTGGCTGGAAGACTGCCCTCATGTCCGGTACCGCCAGGTGATCCTGGGATTCGTAGTGGAGCCATGGGGATCCCGCTGGTTGACTCACGAGGGAATCAGCGGCGGAGTATTGACGGCCGTGCAAAACGATGCAGCGTGTTACATCGTCGGTACGGTGGAGCCGTGGTCCATGCGCTCGTAAGGCTAGTCGACACGGTGGTGGCCAAACCGCCCGTCCGGTCCCGGTTCAAACGGCGTGACGCGCTCGACGGCTTCAAGGTTGATCGGGCCATACACGTGGGGAAACGGCTCCGAGCCGCCCTCCAGGTTTTCGTAGACCACTTTGGCCGCCAGCTTGTCGGGGGCGATGTGGAGCAGCACGAGACCGTGCTGCCCGGCAAACAGATTGTCGGCCACCCGGATGACCTGATCCGCCGTTGAGCAGTGAATGAACCCTTGGGCAGCCAGGGACGGGGCGCGATATTCGCCGCCCGCTTGCGCCGCGGTCCACGCATCTTGCGTCGTGATGTGGTAAATGAGCATGCAGTGCCCACCTCGCCGGCTGTTTCTACAGGCGTAGCGCAACGACAAAGATGGTGACAGCGATGCCCGCTGCGATCCAGGCGATAGTCCGGTTCAGGGCGCGCCAGCGCCGGGAGCGCTCCTCAGCCGAGGCGGCCGTGTCGAAACGGCGCAGTTGCCATGTCAAGAGCCCTGCGGAGATCAGCGCGACCAGTCCGCCGAACTGCTCCATGAACGTGAGCCAAAAAGGCTTGCTCTGTCCCACGAGGCCCAGCTGCATCAGCATGAAGATGCCCGTGAAAAGAACCAGCAGGGCAGCGGGGTTGAGAATGCCCTTGACCACCGACCGCGTGGTGTCGTAGGCCACGGCGGCACCATCGCCCGGCGCCAGGCGCAGCGATTTACGGTATAGAACGTAGAGGGTCGCGGTTCCGCCCAACCAAAAGGCGACGCTCAGAACGTGCAAAAACAAAAGCCAGCGCATGCTTCTCATCGACCTCCGGCGCTAATCGTCATCGCACTCAACTTTCTGGGGTTGACTGCCCAGACGGGCAATCAGCTGGCGGAGCCAGGCCTCTTCGGCGTGCAGCAAAGCTATTTTGCGCTCGACGGCAAGATTGACCCCCGGCGCGTCCTTGTGGGCGGGCATCGCCCGCAGCTGATCCGCAAGGGCCCGCAGGCGTTGCGCGCGCTCTTGCAGCAGGTCGGTGACGCGGTCGCGCTCCAGCCAGTCCACAAACATCAACGCGATTTCCCCCACGGACGGACTCGGCTCCGGATCCACCAGCAGCTGCTGCATAAGCGCGAAAAACGTTTCCCGCCCGGCTTCGGTGATGGCATACACCTTGCGGGGAGGATAGTTGCCGACGGTCTCCACGGTTTCCATGGAAACGAGGCCGTCACGCTCCAGCTTTTCGAGGAGCGCGTAGGCCGTGGCGCGCTTCATCCCGGAAACCCTGCCGAGGTTTCTCTCAATGAATTCATTGATGGAGTAACCGTGTTGGCGCTGGGCCATGAGGAGTCCCAGCAGCAGCAGGTGGCGCTCGTCCAAAGGTAGGCCCCCTCGCGGGTAGTCACGCACATACTAATCACAGATGACTAGTTTGTCAAGTGCCTTGTCCATCGACGGACAAAGCGGCCGCCCCGAGGTCAACGGGAGGCCGCACCGCGTTGGCAGGAGGTGATGCTGGGACAGCGCGGCCCGCGAGTCCCGAGCCGGGTTGGGCGGATCGGCTTTTTCGTTGGAGAAGATTCGGACGTACTGGCTGCGTTGCGGATGCGCGGCAGCCGACCAAGGAGGATTGGACCCGGTTGTCCAACCAGTGGCGCGGAGGGCCGGCTGCGAGGCCCCTCGAAAAGAGAGTGAGGAGAAGGCCTGTGACGTTTGAAGAGCTGTACCGCCGTGCCTTGGCCGTGGTGAATCCCCGGCGGCTCTCAAGCGGAGCAGAGGCGGGCAGCGTGGGCGCGGCGATCTTAACCGACCGGGGTAACGTGTACGTGGGCGTGTGCATTGACACCGCCTGCTCCATGGGCTTTTGCGCCGAGCACGCCGCAGCGGCCGCCATGGTGACGGCGGGGGAGAGCCGGGTCGTCAAGCGTGAGCTTCCGCCTGGCTATTTGGCGGCTGTACGGCCGCGTTGGAGGAGTGGTCGATGCAGTACGATGTCCGGACTCCCGAGGAATACCTGTCCGTCCTCGCAGACGACTGGCGGCGGGAGAGGTTACTGGAGCTCCGCGAGATCATCTTGGAATGCGGTCCCCATCTCAAGGAGGGGATCGAGTACAAGATGCTCAGCTACCGGGACGAACGGGGCGGTGTGTTCGCGCTGAATGCCCAGAAGCACTACGTCGCCCTGTATGTCGGCGACGCGCAGAAAGTCGATCCCGACGGGACGCTCCTAGCGGGCCTGGACGTGGGCAAAGGCTGCATCCGGTTTACCAAGTCCAAGGCCGTCAGCGCCACGCGCATCCGGGAATTTATCCAGCGGGCCATCTCCATACGCCAACGGGGCGGCGACATCGACTGCTGAGCGCCGCCCTGGAGGCGTCTGCCAAGAAGGCCATGGCCGTGCCTGGTTTGCCGCTTGCCGTTCCCTGCCTGACCGAGGAGGACTTTTGGGAGAGGGCAGCGTACTAGTTAATGCGCTCGCAAGGCGATAGCCTGTTGCGAGGGTACAATTATATTGCGAACCGGGACGGAGATACTGGAGAAGTCCCATTCAACCATCGCCTGCCGGTACGCGCGATCTAGGGGTGATGTGTCTGAATGGGGCTTTTGTTTTCTGGTTCAAGGAGTGACCGCGTTGAGTGACCGAGCCGCCGCCTCTCGACAGTTGGCGCCTCCTGTGGAAGGGGAGCGCAAGCGTAAATCCCAATGGCGGTCCTTGCTGGCGGCTTCAGGCTATCTTGCCCCGGCCGTGATCCTGTTGGGCGTCTTCACTTTTTACCCGCTGTTCCGCTCCATCTATCTGAGCCTATTTGAAACGGATTTCATGGCTCGGCCCATCTTGTTTATGGGGCTCGAGCAATACCGGGAGCTTTTGAGCTCGCCGCGCTTTTGGGAAAGCCTTAGGGTGACGGTGCTGTTTACCCTCTACACGGTGCCCGTCGGCATCGCTCTCGCGATCCCGGTGGCCCTCATGGGCAACATGCAGATTAAGGGCATTACCTTCTACCGGACGATTTTTATTTCTACCATCGCGGTTTCGACGGCCATCGCCTCGGTCATCTGGCAGTGGATGTTCTCGCCCACGGTGGGCGTCATGAACGACATCCTGCGCACCGTCGGCCTCGATCCTATCCGGTGGCTACAGGATCCGAAGTGGGCCTTGATTTCCGTCGCCATCACGACGGTCTGGAAGGATCTAGGACTCAACGTCTTGTTCCTGCTGGCCGCCTTGCAGGGCGTGCCGGATGAGCTCTATGAGGCTGCCCGTATCGACGGCGCTCGTGGATGGACCTTGTTCCGCTCGGTGACGCTGCCGCTCATCTCGCCGACGGTCTTCTTCCTCATGGTCGTCGGGACGATGGACGCCTTCCGGTCCTTTACGCAGGTGCACATCATGACGCAGGGCGGGCCGTTGCGGTCTACCAGCGTCTTAGTGTACTCCATCTACCGCGATGCCTTCATTAATTTCCGCTACGGTTTCGCCAGCGCGCAGGCGGTGACGCTGTTCCTCATCCTGATCGCGCTGACGCTTATCCAATTCCGTATCGGTGAAAGGCGCGTGCACTATCAATGAGCGCTCCCAAGCGGAAGTTTTGGCAAAGACTCGGCGTGTACCTGGGGCTGACGCTGACAGCCGCCATCATCCTCTTTCCGCTCTACATCGCCTTCAGCACCAGCCTCAAGACGCCGTCGCAGGTGTTCGTGCAGCCGTATCAGTGGGTTCCTGATCCGGTCACCTGGGAGAATTACCCGCGGGTATTCCAACTGGTGCCGCTGGGGCGGTTTCTGTGGAATAGCGTCGTGCAAAGCACGATGACGACCCTGGGCGTGCTGATCACTTCGTCGCTGGCCGCCTACGCCATCGTCTACATCAACTTCCCCGGGCGAAACCTGATCTTCGGCCTGATGCTGGCCACCATGATGGTGTCGGGGGAAGTGACCATCATTCCCAACTACCTCACCATCCACCGGCTCGGCTGGGTCGACACGTTCTGGGGTTTGAGCGTGCCCTTCATGGCCACGGGGTTTGGCATCTTCCTCTTGCGGCAGTTCTTCATGCAGGTGCCCAAGGAGCTCTATGAAGCCGCAACCATCGACGGTGCCAGCCGCCTGCGCTATTTGCTCACCATCTTGCTGCCGCTGAGCCGGCCGGCCTTGGGGACCTTGGGCGTGTACACGTTCTTGTCCACCTGGAACCAGTATTTCTGGCCGCTCATCGTGACGAACCGGACGGCCATGCGCACGGTGCAGATCGGTATCGCCATGCTGCGCGACAGCGAGGGCGACGCCTGGCACTCGATCATGGCTGGTGTGACGATTGTCACGGTGCCGGCTATCGTCGTGTTCCTCTTGTTCCAGAAGCAGCTGATCCGCGGTATTGTGGGTGGCGCCTTGAAAGGTTGACGGCGCCGCTCCGAGCGGGGCGGTTTCCGGGGCACGGGCCGCACGGGCGGGCTTGTGCCTTGAAGGGGGTGAGCGCCCAAGAGACGGACGGCGAGTTAAGCGGTGTCCGCAGAAGCGGGGATATTTGGACAATGAGACCGATTGCTGGAGGGGTATGCATGCAGAAGCGACGCCTGACCTCATTGGCTTTGTTGGTGCTGGTGCTCACGCTCGCGCTTTCGGGCGCCGCCATGGCCAAGGTGAAGATCGAGTTTTGGCACGCTCTGGGCGGCGCCATCGGCCGCGACATCTTGACCGCCTTTATCGACGAGTTCAACGCGTCCCAGGATATCGTCGAGGTGGAGGCCATCTACCAGGGCAGCTACGACGACCTGCTCAACAAGTACGTCCTGGCACTGCAGGCCGGCGATCCCCCGCACCTGGTGCACGTGTATGAGATCGGGACCCGCCGCATGATCGACCTCAAGGCGACGGTGCCGCTGCAGAAGTTCATCGACCGGGAGCCGCAGGTCCTGGAGCACCTGGTCCCGAACCTGCTCAGCTACTACACCATCGACGGCCAGCTCCACTCCATGCCTTTCAACTCGTCCAACGCCATTCTGTACTACAATAAGGACATGTTCCGTGAGGCTGGCCTTGATCCCGAGCGGCCGCCGCGCACCTACTCCGAGTTCCGCGAATACGCCCGCCGCATGAGCGGCAACGGCAAGTACGGCTTCGGCAACTACGTCTACGGCTGGTACTTTGAGCAGTTGTTGGCCGTGGCCGACGCGGAGTTTGTAAACAACGGCAACGGCCGCCTGGCGCCGGCCACCGCCGCGACCTTCAACAATCCGCGCGGCGTGGCCATCCTGCAGCTCTTCAAGGACATGCTGGATGACGGCAGCTACCTGGATACCGGGCGCGACGGCGACGCGCTGCGGGCTGCCTTCGTGTCGGGCCAGGTCGGTATGCGCATCGGCTCCACGGGCGGCTTTGCCAGCACCTTCGCGGACATCGGCGACCGCTTTGAGCTGGGTGCGGCGTTCCTGCCTGCTCCCGACGATGTGGAGTGGGGCGGCGTCGTCATCGGCGGCGGTTCCATCTGGATGACCGCCGGCTTCTCCGAGGAGGAGGAAGAGGCCGCCTGGTACTTCCTCAAGCACCTGGTGTCGCCTGAGTCCACCGCCTACTGGCACATCAATACCGGCTACTTCCCGGTGGACCGCCGGGCCCTGGACCTGCCGGAAGTGAAGGCGCTGCATCAGCAGTACCCGCAGTTCCGGGTGGCCATCGACCAGCTGGAGGCCAGCCGCCAGACCTACGCCACCCAGGGCGCCGTCATCGGCGTCTTTCCCGAGGCCCGCAAGGCCATCGAGGAAGCCATGGAGTACGTGCTTCTGGGCTACATGACGCCTAAGGAGGCCCTGGACGAGGCAGCGGCGGAAGTGACCGCGGCCATCCGGCGCTACAACATCCAGATGGGCTTGCAGTAAAACGCACGTTTAGTGCGGGTGAGGGCGGCGGGTTTCCCGCCGCCCTCTGACTGTAAGGAGGCGGGAGAGGGACTATGCCCTACGTATTCGGTCACCGGGGCGCGGCGGCCGTCGCACCGGAAAATACGATGGCGAGCTTTGTCACCGCGCTCGAGGCCGGCGCCGACGGCATCGAGCTGGATTTCCAGATGACCAAGGACGGCCACCTGGTGGTGATCCACGATCAAACCCTCAAGCGCACCGCCGGTAAGGACGGGTGGGTCAAGGACCACACCTTGGCCGAATTGCGGCAGCTCGATGCGGGCAGCTGGTTTGACGCCCGTTTTGTCGGGGAGCGCATCCCGACGTTGGAAGAGGTCCTGGATCTCGCTCGGGACCGGGCCATCGTGAACGCGGAGATCAAGAATTTGCCGTACCGGTATCCGGGCATCGAAGAAAAGCTGCTTGAAGCCGTGCAACGCACCGGGTTTCCGTTGGAACGCCTTATCGTCTCCTCATTCGACCACGACAGCCTGCAGAAGGTCCAGGCGCTCGAGCCCCGCGTGGCCGTCGCCTCCCTTTTTGGCCATTACCCGGTTTCGTTTGCGGACATGCCGGGGAACGTCCTACATCCCAATTGGGGCGTGGTCGATGAGGCGTTTATGCAAAAAGCGCGAGCCGCCGGGCGCACCGTAAACGTCTGGACGGCCAACGACCCGTGGGCGTGGGAGAGGTTGGTCGCGGTCGGCGTCGACGGCATCATCACCGACGATCCGGCGCGCCTGCGGGAGTGGCTGGCAGGCCGGCCGGATTAAGGTGACAGGCGTCGAGCGGCAGGAGCGTGAGACGCCACACGGGGGAGGCTTCGACAGCGGGGCCCAACAGCGAGGCTGCAACAGGGAGGCTGCAAGAAATGAGCAAACGCTGGGTACTCGCCCTCGACCAAGGCACCACGAGCTCACGAGCCATCTTGTTTGACCGCCGGGGCCAGGTTGTGGCCGTCGCGCAGCAGGAGTTCCGCCAGCACTACCCGCAGCCGGGGTGGGTGGAGCACGACGCCGAGGAGATCTGGTCCACGCAGCTGGCTACGGCGCAGCAGGTACTTGAGAAGGCCGGGGTTGCGCCTCACGACGTGGCCGCGATCGGCATCACCAACCAGCGGGAGACGACGGTGCTGTGGGACCGGATGACGGGCAAGCCCGTCGCCCCGGCCATCGTTTGGCAGGACCGCCGTACGGCGGGGATGTGCGACGCCCTCAAGGCGCAGGGAGCGGAGGCCGTCGTGCGGGAAAAGACCGGCCTCGTGCTCGATCCGTACTTTAGCGCCACCAAGATCGCCTGGCTCCTGGACAACGTGAACGGCTTGCGGTCCCGGGCCGAACGGGGCGAGATCGCCTTGGGCACCATCGACTCCTGGCTCGTCTACCGGCTGACGGGCGGGCGGGTCCACGTCACGGACTATAGCAACGCCTCCCGGACTATGCTCCTCAACATTCACACGCTGGCCTGGGACGACGAGCTCCTCGCGCTGTTTGGCCGCATCCCTGCCGGCATGCTGCCCCAGGTGCTGCCGTCCAGCCACGTTTACGGTGAAACCGATCCCGCCATCCTCGGCGCCCCTATCCCCATCGCCGGCATCGCAGGGGACCAGCAGGCGGCGCTGTTCGGCCAGACGTGTTTCGACGCCGGCATGGCCAAGAACACTTACGGCACGGGCAGCTTCCTCCTGATGAATACCGGTGGGAAGCCGGTCATGTCCAAACACGGGCTCTTGACGACGGTGGCGTGGGGTGTGGGCGGCAAGGTGAGCTACGCTCTGGAAGGTAGCGTGTTTGTGACGGGAGCGGCGGTCCAGTGGCTGCGGGACGGGCTCGGAATCATCGCCAACGCCGCAGAAACGCAGGCACTGGCGTCGTCCGTTGCGGACACAGGCGGGGTGTACCTGGTGCCCGCCTTTGCGGGCCTTGGCGCCCCATACTGGGACCCGTACGCCCGGGGTATCCTGGTGGGAATTACCCGGGGCACGACCCGTGCCCACGTGGTGCGGGCGGCCCTGGAGGCCATCGCGTATCAGACCGTTGATGTGATGCGGGCCATGGAGCAGGACGCGGGTGTGCCGCTGCGCGCCCTGCGGGTGGACGGCGGGGCTGCCGTCAACAACTTCCTGATGCAGTTCCAGGCCGACGCCTTGAACGTGCCGGTGGAGCGGCCTGCGGTGACGGAGACGACGGCTCTTGGGGCGGCTTACCTGGCGGGACTGGCTGCCGGCGTGTGGGAGGGGCTGGACGAAATCCGCAGTCAATGGCACTTGGACGAGCGGTTTGAGCCGACCATGGACGCCGCCCGGCGGGAAACCCTGCTGGCAGGTTGGCGCCGGGCCGTGGAGCGTTGCCGTGGCTGGGCGGCCTCGGAGGGCGAGTCCTAACCGGCTTGACGGTGTTCCGGGGCGTCGGGGCGGCGGTCACCGCCCCGACGCCCCGGTTTCATGTCAGGTCATTCCGTTCGCGGCCAGTTCACGCAAAAGCTCTTTGGCACCGCTATTTGGCCATCCGCAGGCCAGGGACCGCGTACCCCAGGAACCCGCCGATGGCGACGATAATGCCGCCCACCAGCAGGATAATGTGGGGAGCGACCGCCGTGGAGAGAGCCCCGACGAGTCCTAGAGACAAGGGGCTGGCGGCCAGAGCGATGGAGCCGCGCACGGCGAAGACGCGCCCCTGCATCTCTTTGGGGACGTGCGTTTGGAACAGTCCCGCGGAGCATACGTTGGCCAGTGACACCGCCGCTCCGGCCAAGACCAAGGCGGCCAGGGCAGGCGCAAGATGCCGCATCTGGCTGACGACGGCGAGCCCGAGCCCTGTGACGGCAATGCCCCAAATCACTCCGACACCGCGGGGCACCCGCGAGCCGACCGCCGATAAGATCAACGCGCCGCCCAACATGCCGGCCGACAAGCCGCTCATCAGTAGCCCAGTTCCCGACGCGTCCACGCCCATCCGCTGTTGGGCCACAAAGGGCAGTAGAGGCCCAATGGGCGACAGCGCGAAATTGACCAGGGCGAAGGTGCACAGCATGAAAAAGAGCATTCGCTGTCCGGACCACAGGTAGCTGAGGCCGGCGCCCAGCTCTTGGAAGAAGCCGTTGGTCCCCCGACCGGCGGACGCCGCACTCCCTTGGGGCACGGGCGGGATGACTGCCAAGAGAAGGGTCACAGCCGCAAAGGCGCAGGTGGCCGCGCTGATGGTCATGACGGCGCCTGAACCTAGCCACGCCACCAGCACGCCCGCCAAGGCCGGGGCGATCATATTGGCCCCCGACTCGGCCAGTTGGAACAGGGAATTGGCCCGGTTGAGGCTCTGCTCCGGCACGATCTGAGCGATGGCGGCTTGCAGGGCCGGCCGGTGAAACACACGGCAGATGCCCATGACCACGCTGGCGACCATCAATAACCACATTTGCAGGTTGCCGGTGATGATCCCCCACGCGACGATGCCTGAAAAGACGGCCCGCAGGATGTCCGCGATCATCATCATCTGCCGGCGGCTGTAGCGGTCGATCACGACGCCGGCGACGGGGCCCAGGAAGATGACAGGCAACATGCTGAGCATGGATAAGGTGGTCGCGAGGGCGACGGAGCCGGTCTGTTCGGCGATCCACCACAATAGGGCGAGGCTGGCCAGCCCGTCGCCCTGCATGGACACGGCCTGCCCGGTAAACACCAGGGCGAAGTCCCGCCCTAGCCGGGGAGCGGCGAGCTGTTGGGGCGGGTCGGCTGTAGCGTGAGGCGCTGCCTTCACGGGAAGTCACTCTCCTTGGGAAGAAGCAGTGTCACTCATTGCTTAGGAACTGCTCGAGGGCGCGGGCCACCGCTCGAGCGCGCTCTTGGTCGATGGTGTAGCGCTTCCCTCCGTCCACCCACTCCGACCGCAGGATGCCCGTGGATTCCAGCGCCCGCAGATGCCGGGACGTGGCCGGCTGGCTCCAGCCAAACTCCCGCATGAAGTCGGCGGCCCGGGCTTCGCGATGGCGGCGGACGTAGGCGATGGCCGCAAGGCGCGCTTCGTCCGCGAGGGCCTTGAGGACGGCCAAAAGGTCCCGCTGGGTTTCCTCGGGGCTGGCGGTGACTCCCTGGATCAACCCAAAGCCGATAAAAGCCGTGGACCAGGCGGGCACGATGGCTTCCGCCACGTAAGGACCGAGAAAGGGGACGGGCACGAAGACCAGGCGCGCGTCGGCCAGCTTTTCGAGGCGCTGACCGCCCTTGGCCCCTATGATGGCTTGCATGACTCGCAGTGGGTCACCTAGATGAAACTGTCGCTCGGCAGCCTGCGCGAGACTGCGACAAGTCGGCAGAGCTTCCCGCCAGCGCGGGCCGACATGATCAAACCACAGCTGGCGAAGACGCATTTCCACCATGGCTTTCAGCTCGGACGGCCTGCGCATGAGCGCCACGGCACGCTCTGCGTCCAGCGAAAAGCTTTCGTCTGGGGACGGCACGGGCATAGACTGGATGAGCGACGCCACCCGCTCCGGCTTTTGCTCCAGCCACTGGCGCAGGCCGGTCGGGTCCCCGTGGCCGGTTTCATGGGCCAGCACGTCCAGGACCAAACCAAGCACTTCCTCGGGGGACGACGCCGCCAGCATGTCCAGCGCGGGCTGGACCGTTTCCTCGTCGTTGGGAGCCGCCAGGAGGTAGTACAAAGCACCCGACAAGGGCGAGCACAACAGGCGGACGTCGGCGCGGACGGCCTTGCCCAGCCGGCTGGGCAGCTGCGCCAGCCATGGGTCGATGCCGGGAAACCGGGGCCCGAGCTCCATCAAGGGCAAGGTCAGCGCCAGGGCCAGCGAGGCCGAAACGCGGACCGACAACGGCGCGCCGGGTTCCACGTGGAGCTCCGGCATCTCGTCACCTCCTCGGTTAGCCATGCGAGTATGTGGATATTCGCGTATAAGAATATCTGCATAGACTCTGGCTGTCAACGGGTCGCTGCAGACGACGATCCCGGGCCCATCGGCGCAAAGAGGCACGTGGTGCTGGCAAAATGACTTGTTTCCGGTAAAATGGTTTCCAGGTGCAGTGGGCAGGTGCGCTGAGCATACCGGCTGAGCGCCTGCCCCAGATGACGTCGCGACGCCCGGAGGGGGAGCCGTCAAGATGGACCCGGCGCAAAGTTCTGCCAACCCAGAACTAGTCTTGCTGGGATTGGCCGTGCTGGACAGCATCAACCCGTCGGCACTGCTCGTGACCTTGTACCTCTTGCGGCGGCCTTCGCCGGCCCGGACTGTTCCGGCGTACGTGGCAGGGGTGTTCGTTGCCTACTTTGTCATCGGGGTCCTGCTGGTGCTCGGTTTCGACGCGCTGCTGACCCGCTTCGAGGATGCTCTGCGGAGTCCGACCGCGTACGCCGCACAAGGGGTGTTGGGCGCGGCCATGCTTTTGTACAGCTTTAAGCCGGCGCGCCAGGACAAGGCAGGCGTGGAGCAGCGGGCCGCCGGGGCGGGGACCATCGTCGGCTTGTTTGCCCTGGGGGCCGCGGTGACCGTGGCGGAGATCACGACGGCCCTGCCGTACTTTGGGGCGACGGGCCTGTTGACGTACGTGCAGTGGCCCACGTACCGGTGGGTGACCGCCCTTGTCCTCTACAACCTGATCTTCGTTGCGCCGCCGCTGGCTCTCTTGGCCGCGACGCTCGTCCTTGGGCAGAGGATGGACGCCCGTATGGTCGCCTTGCGTTCGCGGCTGGAGCGTATGGGGCAGGAAGCCGCCCTGTGGATCATCGGGATTGTCGGCTTCTACCTGCTGGTGGATGCCTTGGCGTTCTTCAACTTCTTTGGGCTCGTCGAGGTGACGCATCCCGGCGGCGCGGGGAGCCCGGCGGAGTAGCGGTGGGGCGACGGGCCGCATTGGAGTGAACACCCATGTCGATCCATATCCGGGCCGCGCGGCCAGACGACATCGACGCCCTCGTTGCCTTTGACGAGGTGGCGCAGCGCGACGCGCGGCGGGTGGAATCCATCCGCACCAGGGTGCATGCCGGTGAGTGCTTCGTCGCCGAGCGGGAGGGCCGGCCCGTCGGGTACGGCGTCCTGACGTACTCCTTCTACGGCAACGGCATGATCGAGATGGTCTATGTGGCGGCGGCCCACCGCCGCTCGGGCGTCGGACGGGCCCTCATGGAGTTTCTGGAGGGCCTTTGTGCGACGCCCAAGCTGTTTACCTCCACGAATCTCTCCAACAAACCCATGCAGCTGCTCTTGGCGAAACTCGGGTACACGCTCAGCGGCTATATCGAAAACCTCGACCCTGGCGACCCGGAGTTGGTGTACTTTAAGCGGCTTGGGAAGCCGGGAGGGTGAGCCAGCTTATCCTGTGAATTGGCGCGCTAGGGCGAGCCCATTGTTTTGAGCGCCATGGCCAAGGCCAGGTCCCAACCGGCGTAGGCGCTCAAGCCCAGCGGGGCATAGCCCACCGCCCGGGCGGGTTCGTCCCCGAAGAGGCAGGCAAACTGGATAGGGAACGATTCGCTTTCCATATGGGGAGCAATGACTTGGGCGGTGTACTCGAGCTCCTCCTGATCCAATACCGGACGCTCGCCGGCGAAGGCCCGGGCCTGCCCATCCAGCGCCATGATCTCCCGCAGCGTGCGTGGGGCCCCGTGCTGATAAAGATAGGTGAAACTGAACAGCCCCGCCCGGGTCAGCTGGCGGATCCGCTCCGGGGTGTAGGTCTCGCTGGCCCAACACGGCACGACGACAAACTGTCGCCGGCGGATCCCGCATCGCAATAGGCGCGGGTCTGTGCACATGCGCATGCCCGCCTCGGTCAGGTAGCGATGGGTCCAACCGCCTTTGAGGTCATCCAGCAGCGTGACCGACAGCTTCACCGTGACATCGACGTCGGCAAAGCGGGGCAAGGCGTCCTCGGCCGCCTCTTGGGCGACGCGCTCGGCGTCGATGGCGAGCAGCGCGTTGACCGCTGCCAGGCAGTGCTCCCGCCCCATTGGGTTCGCCAGCGTCATGGGGACGACCACGTCCAGCTGGCCGTCGGCGTTCTCCCCCAGCATCCGCTCAAGGTACCAATAAAACCGCGCCATGTCCCGGGGCTGCTGATACAACTCCCGGAGAAGCTCAAGCTGCGGCACGAACTCGATACGCACATTTCCACCCCCTTCGCGGAAGGCCTTTCTATCGTATCACAGCGCCGCGGCGGCTGGCAGGCGAGATGGCCATGATGGTGGTTGGTCAAGAATTTCCGTGCTTGACACCCTCGCGTCCGCCAGATATAATCAACGCCGGATATACAAAGTTGACTAAACATCGTTGGTCATACACTCTTGGCTTCACACTAACAACCACTCGGAGGCAAGGAGGTGCCCAGCCGCATGGTTAGGCTCTGGATCCTGGGGCTCTTGATGAAACGCCCGATGCACGGCTACGAGATCAAGCAGTACCTGGAGATTACCCGCTCCGACCAATGGGCGGGGATTCTTCCAGGCTCCATCTATCACGCCATCAAGCGTATGGAAAGCGAAGGGCTTATCGAGCAGCTAGCCTTGGAGCGGGCGGGAAACCGGACCCGGGCTGTTTACACCATCACGCCGGCCGGGAAGGAGGAATTCAAGCGCCTTCTGGCCGAGGCGTGGCGCACGCCGTCCCGCACTCTACCCAGCACTCTGTACACTGCCATCACCTTCTTGGACGGTATGCCCCCTGAGGAGGCGTTGCCGGCCATCGACCAGCAGATCGCTGCCCTCGAGCAGGCGCTGGCCGAGTGGGACGAGGCGGAAGCCATCAAGGCCCGCTACGGTGATCCCGCAGGCATCCAGGCGCCGATGTTCCAGAACGGCCGCGAGCATTTCTTGGCGGATTTGAAGCTGCTCCGGGCCATCCGGGAGCGCCTCCCCCGCTTGCCGCAGGTAATATGGCAGGTTCCTCCCATGGAAGAGTGGTCGCATGGAGAGGGCGCAACGGGGGCGAGCCCCGGCGCGGATGCGCCGCCGCGGGATACGAAGGGGCCCGCAAACAAGGAGGAATCGCAATGAACGCGCTTATCAGCGCCCGGGGCCTGACCAAGCGGTACGCCGGCCGCCTGGTGGTCAATGGGATCGACCTGGATGTTTTCGCCGGCGAAGTGTTGGCCGTCATCGGGCCCAACGGTGCCGGCAAGTCCACCACCCTAGAGATGCTGCTGGGACTGCGCATCCCCGACGCGGGAACGGTGACGTACTGGACGGCAGACCCGCGGCGGGAGATGGGCGTGCAGCTGCAAAATACGCCGTTTTTTCCGGGGCTTACCGCCGCCGAGAACTTGCAGGTTTTCGCCAGCTTCTATGGCCTGCGTCTGAGTGATGCGCGGCTGAGGGAACTGTTGTCCCAGTGCAGGCTGGAGGAGGTGGCCAACATCGAGGCGGCGCGCCTGTCAGGCGGCCAGCAGAAGCGCCTGGCCATCGCTGCCGCTCTCGTCCACAATCCCAAAGTCGTCTTCCTGGACGAGCCGACTGCCGCCCTCGACCCGCTGGCGCGGCACGAGATCCGGAATGTCGTCCGCCGGATACATCAGGCGGGCACCACCATGGTGTTTACGTCGCACGACATGGAGGAAGTGGAGAAGCTGGCCGAGCGCGTCATCATCATCGCCGCCGGAGCGGTGGTGGCCTCGGGGACCCCGGGCGCCCTGACCGCCGCCTTTGGGGTAGCCAACCTGGAGGAGCTTTACCTGAAACTCATTCCGGAGGTCGTGGGACGATGTGGGTGACCTGGCTCGCGCTCCTGCGTGGGGCGCTGAGGGATCGCATTTCCCTTTTCTGGGCGGTTGTCGCTCCTCTGGTGGCGCTCTTTGGTTTGGGTGCCGCTTTTCCAGACCCGGAGTACCGGCGCAGCCTTGTTCTAGGGCTGCTGGCCTTCGGCGCCATGGGTTTCGCCTTGTCGGGCACGGGATTTGAGG
Organism: Firmicutes bacterium ZCTH02-B6; assembly: GCA_002159155.1. Taxonomy (GTDB): domain Bacteria; phylum Bacillota; class Limnochordia; order Limnochordales; family ZCTH02-B6; genus ZCTH02-B6. Next base: position 1,704 of record LZRQ01000029.1, on the reverse strand, counting down.
TGATGAGGCAGCGCACCCGCGGCGTCTATAAGCTGCTGCGGGCGACGCCTTTCCGCGTCCCGGCCTTTGTCGCCGCCTTGACGGGCGCCCGCGGTGTGGTGACGCTGGCCAGTGTCCTGGTCGTCGCCACCGTCGGCTGGGCGGTGTACGGTTTCGATTGGCACTGGCAGAGCGCGGTGCTGGCGGTACCCGTGCTGTCTGCCGGGACCGCGTGCTTTATGGTGATGGGATTTCTCCTCGGAAACCTGGGCGAGACCGAGTCGCAGGTGTCCATGTACAACAACCTGTTTCTCCTGCCCCAGATGTTTGCCAGCGAAATGTTCTACTCGCTGGCCGGCGCCCCGCAGTGGGTGCAATGGGTCAGCCGCTTCATGCCGGCAAGCTACTTTGTGGACGCGCTGCGGGCAGCGGCAGCGGGTGATGGGGCCGGGGTTCTGCCTGGGTTGGTCGCCCTGCTGGGCATGACGGCGCTTTTTCTGGTCATCGCGGTGTTGACGTTTCGCTGGGATGCGGGTGAAGCCCGCGTGACAGGCCTTGGGAGGCTGTGACGGCGTCCCGCCGTGGTGGTCGTCTGTGGACCAAAATGACCGAGTCGCGGTTTTCCCGTCGGAAGGGCGGCGGAAGGCAAGGGCGAAAGGGCAGGTCGATGTCGAGTCGCCTCGAACAAATTCCTCGCGCGTTCCGGGAGGAGACCATCGCCATGGGCATCGCCATAAAACGAGCCTATGACCCCCCGTCGCCCGATGACGGGTACCGGGTGCTGGTGGACAGGTTGTGGCCGTGAGGCATTTCCAAGGAACAGGCCCGCTTGGACGAATGGCTCAAGGAGATCGCGCCGTCCAACGAACTGCGCCAATGGTTTCACCAGAACCCATCGTACCGGGAGGAGTTCCGGGAGCGCTACCTGGCCGAGCTCGCCAGGCACGGGGAGAAACTCCAGCGGCTTGCCCGCATCGCCGAGACCGGCCAGCTGACGCTGGTGTACAGCTCCAGGAACGAGGACTTTAACAATGCCACGGTCCTCAAGGAGCATCTGGAGACGCTGATGTGTCGATGAACTCGCTAGACCTGCATGCCTGGCCCGAGCCGGTCAAGGAACTTATTGGTCCGATCCGCCGCATCGAAATCCCTGGGCAAGGCGCTACATCCGAAGTTGTCATCGTGCAGGGGGATCATGGGGAGTTTGTGGTCAAGCGAGCTGCACAGCCGCCGTTTGACCAGTGGCTCCGGCGGGAGAGCCAGGTCCTCGCCGCCCTGCGGGGAAGCGGTCTTGCCGTGCCCGAGGTATACCTTTACCTGGAGCAAGGGACGGGCACGAACGGCAACCAGCGGGCCGGAGGGCGCTGCGCCTGGCTGGTGATGCAACGCTTGCCGGGACTGCCCTTGCGCTCTCGACTACGGGATGAGCCTGACCCGGCGGTTCGCCGGAGGCTGCTGGAGGCGTTCGGCCCGCGCCACTGGTGGCCGTCCGCCCTGGAGCCCCCGCCGGCCAAGGCTCAGCCCTTCGAGATGATCGCCGGGGCCATCCTGGTGCAGAACGTGGCCTGGAGCAACGCAGCCAAGGCGGTGCGGGCCCTGGCGGAAGCGGGGCTGCTGGACGTGGCCGCGATGGACGCGGCCCCGGCTGAGGCGGTGGAGCCGCTGATCCGGCCCGCGGCCTACTTCCGGCAGAAGGCGCAGCGGTTGAAGGGGTTTGCCGCGCAC